>JABSRY010000058.1 GCA_013214985.1 Hyphomicrobiales bacterium | reverse complement strand
AGTAATGGTATGTCGGTTTCTGTTTTAAATTTGGGAGGCATTATTAGCGCTATCAATGTTGCGGATAGGCAAGGATTGGTTGAAAATATTGTGTTGGGCTATGATAACCTTGAGCAATATTGGATGGATGACTATAAAATGGGGGCAATTGTTGGCCCCTATGCCAACCGTATATCGAATGCGCGGTTTAGAATAGCTGAACAAACTTATTTATTGGAAAAAAATTATAAAAATAAGCATCATATACATAGTGGTGTGGCGGGTTTTGACAAGAAAGTTTGGCAAGTAAAGACCAATATTCATGGTGATTATGCGGACATTATATTATCACACATAAAACCGTGTGGTGAGGCTGGGTTTCCTGGTGAATTATCTGTTACGGTAACTTATCGGCTGGATAATGAAAATAAATTGTCTATTTTTTATGATGCTGAAACGACACAAGCAACGCCGCTAAATTTAACCCATCATAGCTATTTTAATTTGAATACCAATACGAGTTCGGATATTTTGGATCATTCTATAATGATTGATGCTGATCGATATGTTTTAATTGATGATGAGCAAATGCCGACGGGTGAATTGGGCGCGGTAATGGGCAGCGTTTTTGATTTTACTAAGGTAAAACTGGTTGGAGTTGATATTGATAAACCAGACCCGCAATTGAGCAATGGTGGTGGTTATGACCATTGTTGGGTTTTTAATGAAACTGACTTGGCACGGGTGAAAGCGACGGTTTATGCGTCTGAAAATGGGCGTAAAATTTCGGTTTATACGGATAGGCCTGCTGTTCAGTTTTATACAGGTAATTCTTTAAGCCAAAAAAATGCAGGCCTTTGTTTAGAAACTCAAGGTTATGTGGATGCTGTTAATCAGGCGAATTTTCCGAATGATATATTAGAGCCAAACAAACCTTTTAGAAGCACAACAATATATGTGTTTTCTTGCGAATAGCTGTTAGCCAAAACCATTTTCGAACTTTATTTTGCGCAGCCATTCGGGTCTATCGATTAATGGATTTCTATTGCCTTGCACTTTTGCGATTTCGGCATTGCGGTGTTTTTCATATAAAGACGGTTTTTGATCGTCTGCCCAATCGAGTAGAATTTTTACATTAGATTTTACAAATTCTTTTTTCTTGCCTGTTTTTATATCGCCAATGACGCCTGGGTAGCGTAGTAGAAAATATAAAGTTGCTCTTGCTACGGCGGCTTTGCCTGCTGTTGGTTCGAACCTTCGGCCATCTCTTAGACCACAATTTAGTCGGCTTGCTTCTAAGTTTGGGTTTTGTAATGCTTCTGCTGAGTGTATTTCTTTGGCATTTATTTCATCTTCTTGTTCTGGTGAAAACTCAAAATAGGGGATGTTGCTTCTAAAGCTATTACATGCGCTATCGCAGGTGAATAAATGGTGCATATCTGACTTTTGAATTTGTCTTTCTTTTTGATCGGCAAACCAAGATTGAGGTACGACATGCTCGCAATTAAATACAGATGTGCGCTCAAAATCTATATCCACCTCATCTAAATCATTGTCGTGCAATTGATTTTGAGCATTGAACTCAACAAGCTGATTGTAATTTGTAATTTCATTGAGGAATAGCTCTTCTGGCATAATTTCGCCAGAATAAATGCTTTTTAATGTTTGGTCATCGTGGCGATCTATCCATGGGTATAAAAATTCGTGCCGTGCCTTACGGTAGCTAAATGTGTTTTTGTGGCTATTGGTTATTAGCAAATTTAGTTGACTGAATAGCTGTGCTTTGGTGGGTTTTTTTGTTATGGAATTGTAATATAAAGCCGCATTTTGTTTATCCGCGGCATCATCATAATACGCACCGCGTGATTTAAAAACAGATTCGCCATTTGGGCTTTTTACAGCTGATGCTATATCAACTTTTGGGGTGTGGGTGCTTGGTTTATTGATTATAGAGGGGCTAGGTTGCTCGGCGGTTTTTGGGCCAAAAGTGAGTTGAAAATCCCACATTGCTAGACCATCAGAATTTATATGGGGCCCGCCAAGGTGATTACCGCTCGTATTATTTGCTGCAATATTTTGTTCGGGGGATGATAAATTCTTAAACGGCGGTGATGGAATGAATGTTTCTTCAAATATGGATAATTGGCTGGCACTTAGCGGAAGTTTGAGCATATATTCAATGATTTTACTAATTCGAATGCCTTCATTAGCAATCCAATGGATGGTATCTGGATCGTCCACCTGATGGTTGAATATTTGGCCATCTTTTTTTAGCCAATTTTGGTTTGCATCGGTTTTTGGGATGCCCGCATGGTGTAATGCTGCCAATTGCCATTGATCATTTACCACCATTGAACCGGACGAACCTGCTAATGTATCGGTGGTATAAGACAGATAATCACCATAGACTGCGACTATTTTATTGCTGCGAAAAGCAACTTGCATTCTTTGGCCTGCGGGGTGTTGAATGATATTAACAGGCTCACCAATGACCGCTTTGCCAGAAGCGGGGATTAGATGCATCCACCCTCTATTTTTAACGTGATGGCCGTCATCATTTGTGGTCTTAACTGCTACAATTGTAAAATCTAGCCCAGGTTTGCTATTGTCAGTTTCAAAAAACTTGTCTGGCTCTAAAGAATAGCGTTGCACGGGCATTTCTTTACCCAATGCATCATACGCATAATCAAATTCGATTGTGCAATTTGCGGCTATTGATTGGTTTTCGATCACATGGTTGTTGGTCATTAATAAACGGCTAGAGACCATAAAACCTGTGCCATAACCTAATGTTTCGCCCAAGGAATTGCGGATAACGACGCGGCAAACTGCCCTTGAAGCTGAACGGCCTCTTTCAAAAAAGGCAATGCCCATTAATTCATTTTGTTTGATTATTCTTTCTAAAACGGTGGTGCGTTCGGTGATGCCTTTTGAGCAACAATCTAAATATTGTGCGGCCAAATCGTGCCTTCCGAGTTGGATGAGGCGGTTCACATATCTGGGTATTTGGTCACCTTGATGGGGCAAGGTTGCAATGCTTGCTTCTACCATGGTTTGTTTGATCTTTTCGTGGTTTTTTGCGTAACGAATTGCTGCAGAATTTATAGTTAAACGTCCGGAATTTTTCATGATGTTTCATCCCTATAATATCAAATAATTTAAGTTTAATATTTTCGCTAGAATGAGAATAAACTGCTGAAGTATCTGTTTTAAAACATAGATGAAAATTGAATATCGTAAAATAGTGTTTTCATAATAGACTGATTAAAGCCTATGGTTGCATTTTAGTGAATCTAACTTAATTGGATGTTAGCACTATAGTGGTTTAATGTCTAGTATTTGGTGGCGGCTCTTGCGCAAACAGATGTGACCGCCCAACCGTTTCGTAGGTGAAATGATTGGGCGGTTGGCGAATTAAATAATGGAGTTAAACAAACTCATCTTTCATATCACGCATTGCATTTAGGAATGTTTCGCTAAATCGGTCGATTTCTTTGGTTTCCATGGCGGTGGATAATATTAGTGAGCAAGTGCCGACCATTAACACGCCATTTGCCGCCATATATTCGATTAATCTATTTTCGAGTTGCTTCATTTTTTTGGTTTTAAAATGGTCACGATAGCTGGTTGGTGTTTCGGCCATCATATGAATTTTTGAAACGGATGCAGCGCCCGTCACACATACTGGCACATCTGCAATAGAGATGGCTTCGTTAATTTGTTGGCGCATTCTATCGGCCAAATTGTTGAGTTTAGTGATTTCTTGACCTTCGAATAGTTGCATGGCTTTATGCCCTGCAACCATGGTCATTGGGTTGGCACTAAATGTGCCACTATGGGGGAATAATACTTTATCTGATAGCGGGTTTAACACTTGCATAACCTCATTACTGCCAGCTAATGCCCCAACGGGGAAGCCGCCACCAATCATTTTGCCCATTGCGGTTAAATCAGGTTTTACATTAAACCAAGATTGGGCGCCGCCTAAATCTGCCCGCAGGGTAATGACTTCGTCAAATACTAAAAGTACTGAGTTGTTTTTTGCCCACTTGGCTAGCGTTTCCATATAGTGTTTTTGGGCGGGGATGAAGCCAATACGGTGCGGAATAGCATCTAATATGATGCAGGCAAGGTCTTTTGCATGGCGATCTAATATATTAATTGCGCGTTCTATATCATTAAACGGGAAGATAACCACTTCATCTAGTGCGCTTTTTGGTGTGTTAAATACAACGGGGTTATTGTTGGGTGCCTCTATATCGCCCCAATTATCGGGTTTTGAGTTTTCGCTGACTTCGGCATAATCATAGGCCCCGTGATAGGCGC
This sequence comes from Hyphomicrobiales bacterium, assembly GCA_013214985.1. Taxonomy (GTDB): domain Bacteria; phylum Pseudomonadota; class Alphaproteobacteria; order Rhizobiales; family OSC116; genus OCS116. Next base: position 4,845 of record JABSRY010000058.1, on the reverse strand, counting down.
CTTCGGCCTTGGCTATTTTTACTTTACCAGTATAGGCGCGGCTGGCTCTGATGGCGGCCATAATGGCTTCTGTGCCAGAGTTAACAAACCGAATTTTATCAAAGCTTGTAAAACGCTCTGTCATATATTCAGCAAATTCTATTTCGGCCTCGGTACCCATTGTAAAGGCTATGCCTTTGTCTAATTGGCTTTTGATGGCGTCATTTAGTGCTTCATTGCAATGCCCATGAATTAGCGATGCCATATTGTTGGCAAAATCTATGCGTTTTACGCCTTCGATGTCTGTAATATAGCAGCCTTTACCATGTGCTGCATAAAACGGGTATGGTTTTCTAAAAATTGCATTTCGGCTGATGCCACCCGGCAGGACTTTTATGGCACGATTAAATAATTTTTCGCTTTTAGGGGTTTGGGACATTATCCGCCTCTTATGATTGGCTGTTTGAATTTTAATATTGTGCGTATTATAAACTTATGTTACTATTACGAACATAATAGTAAGAGGGTTGATATATGTCAAATCAAAAACCGTTAGAAGACAAAAATTATTTTGTTAAATCTTTTGCCAAGGGTTTAGCAATATTTGAATGTTTTGATAAAAAAGACGATAAGATGTCGTTAACCGAAGTGGCTAAAAAAGTTGGCATTACCCGTGCGGCGGCTAGGCGGTTTTTATTAACTTTAGAGGATTTGGGCTATGCGGAACAGCAAGATAAGAAATTTTCTTTAACCGCTAAAGTTTTGAATATATCCAAAGGTGTGCGGGTAAAAGTGGATGTTTGGGCGATTGCCAAAAAACATATGCAAACATTGGTGTTAAAAGTAGATGAAGCGGCGAGCGCCGCTATTTTAGATGGATATGAAATTGAATATGTCGCGCGCATTGGCACACCGCACCGTATTATGTCGGTTACGCCAGGTGTTGGCAGCCGATACCCTGCCCATATTACCTCTACTGGGCGTGCTATTTTAGCGTTTAGCGGTGAAGCGATTATTGAAGATTATCTGAAGAATGCCAGTTTTAAGAAATATACCGAATTTTCAATAAATGATTGTAAAAAGTTAAAATCGACTTTAACAGAATCGCGTCATAATAGTTATGTTGTGCTTAATCAAGAGCTTGAAATTGGGCTGCGCTCAATTGCTGTGCCTTTATTTGATAATCAAAACCGGGTGATTGGTGCGCTGACCATCGGAACGCACATATCGAGGGTGAGTGAACATAAACTAATTTCTGTAATATTGCCTGCATTGAGGGCATGTGTGTCTTCAATTAATTATGATTTAGAGAATTTAAATGAGTGCGAATAAACCAAATAATGTTCAAATTACGCACAAAAAGCTAATGTCTATAACTTATCCCAAGCAAATAATTACCACACTATAAACAGATTTAGAATATTTTACCTTTCTCGTAATGAAGAAATTTATAATGTTTTTCAAAGGTTTAAAAAAATTAATGAAAGTTAATCTTTGTTAATATTAGTTAACCTCTTCTTGAAACTTTAGATTAACTACCAAATTACATTCGCATTATGTGGTGACGTCATGTTTTTTTTTAGCTAGGATTTCTATATTGATCAACTGAGGAGACAATCAAGATGACTAAAATGATTACTAAATTTATGGGTTTAGCGACTGTTGCAACACTGTCTATGACATCGATGGTATTTGCTGCTGAAAAGCAATTTGTTAGTATTGGTACTGGTGGTGTGACGGGTGTTTATTACCCAACGGGCGGCGCTATTTGTCGTTTGGTAAATAAAGGCCGTAAAGATCATGGCATTCGCTGTAGTGCAGAATCTACCGGTGGTTCGGTTTATAACATTAACACACTACGTGTTGGTGAATTAGAATTTGGTGTTGCGCAATCTGATTGGCAGGCGCATGCTTATAACGGTACTTCTAAGTTTGAAGAAGCGGGTAAGTTTGAAGAATTACGCTCTGTATTTTCTGTGCATACTGAACCATTTACCTTAGTTGTACGTGCTGATGCGAATATTAACAGCTTTAAAGACCTAATGGGCAAACGTGTAAATATTGGTAATGCGGGTTCTGGCCAACGTGCTACAACTGAAGTGGTTATGGAAGCATATGGCATGACTAAAGCTGATTTCTCGCTTGCATCAGAGCTTAAAGGTTCTGAAATGGCCGCTGCGCTTTGCGATAACAAAATTGACGCAATGATTTATACAATTGGTCATCCTGCTGCATCTATTAAAGAAGCAACAACGGCATGTAATGCTAAGGTGATAAGTGTAACGGGCCCAGAAATTGAAAAACTGGTTGCTGAGAATTCATATTACAGTATAACAACTATTCCTGGTGGCATGTATCGTGGTACAGATGGTGATGTAGCGACATTTGGTGTGGGTGCTACTTTTGTAACGTCTTCTAAAGTTTCTGATGAAGTGGTTTACACAGTTGCAAAAGCGACTTTATCTAACCTAGATACTTTCCGTAAGCTTCATCCTGCATTCCGTACATTAGATGCTAAAAAGATGATTAAAGACGGTCTAACTGCGCCTCTACATGATGGTGCTGTAAAAGCTTATAAAGAATTGGGCTTAATGTAGTCTCTCAAAATATAGAGCCAAGGTTATGTTTATAGCCTTGGCTTTTTTTAATTTTATAAAAACTAATCCATAATTTGGCAACTGAAGAGGGAAAAATGTCTGAAAAATCCGCCTCGCATATTACCGAAGAAATAGATTTAGATGAGTTAATTGCTGAAAATGATACTGGCGCGCGTAGCCCTTCTGGTATTGAAGGTAAGCTTATTGCAGGTATTGCACTCGTTTGGTCTATATTCCACATTTATATTGCATCTAATATACCGTTTGCACTCACCAATTTAACGGGGGTGAATTTTACATTCAACTCTGATGAAGCGCGTGCAATTCATTTAGCATTTGCGCTTTTTTTAGCGGCAAGTGCTTTTCCACTGTTTAAAAGCAGTAGTAAAAAATCCATACCAATATACGATTATATATTGGGCATTTTAGGGGTTTTGGCAGCGCTTTATTTATTATTTGATAAAGAAGGCATTGCCAACCGACCTGGTCTACCGACTGGTTTGGACTTGGTGGTTTCGTCTATCGGCCTTATTATTTTATTGATTGCGACTTATAGATCGCTTGGCCTACCGATGGTGATTGTGGCATCGATATTTTTATCCTATGTGTTTTTTGGCGATAGCCCAAATTTACCAGATGTTATTCAATGGCGTGGTGCCTCATATGGTAAAGCCATGTGGCATTTTTGGATGCAAACTGAAGGCGTGTTTGGTGTTGCCTTAGGCGTTTCGGCATCGATGGTGTTTTTGTTTGTGTTATTTGGCTCTTTGCTTGATAAAGCTGGCGCGGGTAATTACTTTATCCAAGTTGCATTTGCTGGCCTTGGCCATTTACGTGGCGGCCCTGCTAAAGCAGCGGTTTTATCATCAGCAATGACTGGTCTTATTTCGGGATCATCAATTGCCAATACGGTAACTACGGGTACTTTTACCATACCGCTAATGAAACGTGTTGGTTTTAGCAGCGCTAGAGCGGGTGCGGTTGAAGTTGCCTCATCAGTTAATGGTCAAATTATGCCACCTGTTATGGGCGCCGCTGCGTTTTTGATGGTTGAATATGTGGGTGTTACTTATTTAGACGTGGTACGCCATGCGGTATTACCTGCGGTTATCTCTTACATTTCGCTATTTTATATTGTGCATTTGGAAGCTCTAAAAGCCAATTTAAAAGGCTTGCCTAAACCTGGCCCAGTAAAATCTGCTGTTCAAAAGCTGATGGGTGCATTGGGCGGCTTTGCAGGCTTTGGTATTTTATGTGGCGTGGTCTATTATGGCCTTGGTTGGACAAAAGATATGTTCGGCGATGCAACATTTAGTGCCGTGGTTGTGATTGCTTCTGTGACATATTTTGGGTTAATATTCTTAGCCTCTAAAAAGCCAGATTTAGAACTGGATGACCCTAACGCGCCGTTAGTGAAATTGCCGTTAATGTCTGATGTTGTAACGACGGGGCTTTATTTCTTATTGCCAATTATCATATTAGTTTGGTGTTTGATGATTGAGCGTTTCTCACCTGGTTTAAGTGCTTATTGGGCAACAGTTGCAATGATTATTATATTGCTAACTCAAAAACCGATTAAAGCCATGTTTAGAAAAACCAGTTCAATTTCTGTTGAATTAAAAGCGGGTTTTGATGATCTTATCAGTGGCCTAATTTCTGGTGCGCGTAATATGATTGGTATTGCAGTTGCAACAGGTACTGCTGGTATTATTGTGGGTACGATTTCGCTAACTGGCGCACATACTATTATGGGCGAGCTGATAGAGTTTCTATCGGGTGGCCATTTAATGCTGATGTTATTGATGGTGGCTTTGCTGTCGTTAATTTTGGGCATGGGTTTGCCAACGACGGCTAATTATATTGTTGTATCGTCATTAATGGCAGGTGTGATTGTTGAAATTGGCGCGCAAAATGGCTTGATTGTTCCGTTAATTGCCGTGCATTTATTTGTATTCTATTTTGGGATAATGGCCGATGTTACTCCACCTGTGGGGCTGGCATCCTTTGCCGCCGCCGCCATATCGGGTGCCGATCCGATAAAAACGGGCTTTACCGCATTCTACTATAGCTTGCGCACAGTGGCTTTGCCGTTCTTGTTTATTTTCAATACCGATTTATTGCTAATTAACGTATCTATTATCGAAGGGATGTTTGTATTTGTTACTGCGACGATAGCGATGCTGTTATTTGCGGCAGGGACGCAGGGATATTTCATTGCCAGAAGTAAGCTTTGGGAAAGTGCTATATTGCTATTGGTTGCATTTACGTT
>JABSRY010000579.1 GCA_013214985.1 Hyphomicrobiales bacterium | reverse complement strand
TATTATGATCGGCAGATTAAACCATGTTGCAATTGCAGTAACAAATTTGGCAGACGCAATAAAAACCTATAAGCAAACTTTGGGTGCAGAAGTAACCGAGCCGCAAGAACTGCCCGAACATGGGGTAACCGTGGTGTTTATTATGCTGCCAAATACAAAAATTGAATTGTTAGAGCCGTTGGGTGAAAATTCACCAATTACTGCTTTTTTAGAAAAAAACCCATCAGGTGGCATGCATCATATATGTTATGAGGTGGATGATATAGAAGTCGCAATTAAACAATTGCAAAAAGAAGGTGTTAGAATATTAGGTGATGGCCGCCCAAAAATTGGTGCACATGGCAAACCAGTAATATTTATGCACCCAAAAGATCTAAATGGAACACTTGTCGAACTAGAACAAGTTTAACAGAATATGGAGATAATATTATGTCACTCCCTACAATTATCGCGGTATATATTGTAATCTGGTGGGTTACTTTTGTTGCTATGGCAAATATTGGCGTGAAGTCGCAAGGAGAAGCAGGCGAAGTGCTAAAAGGCACACCAGCAGGCGCACCTGTCGAGGTTAAGCTTGGCCGCAAGGTTTTTCAGGTCAGTATTGTTACTGCAATTATTACGGGTGGTATTTATTGGCTGATAGTCCATAGCGGTCTAACATTAGCCGATTACCCATTTATGCCAGATTTTAAAGACTATAAATAAGTGCTTGACCCTATAGTCGCTGTAGCTGTTACTCTGATTTTAACAATGAGTTAGGGCAGGAAAATGAACGAAAAATATTTGGCAGAAACGCCATTATTGGATTATAAACATTCATCAATTCAAAAGCTTATTAAAGATAACGGGTGGTTACAATTAAACGGGTATGACCGAGTTGGCGCGGCATATAATTATGTTCGTAATACTATTAAATTTGGATATAATAGCTCAGATGAATTGAAATCATCACAAGTTTTTGCAGATAGTTATGGACAATGTAACACCAAAGCAACATTGCTCATGTCTTTATTCCGTGCCCTTGGTATCCCGTGTCGTTTTCATGGCTTTACCATTGATAAGAAACTTCAAAAGGGTGCTATTACTGGCATTTTTTATAGGATAGTGCCTAAAAATATTATTCATTCTTGGGTGGAAATATATTTCGAAAATAAATGGATTAACCTGGAAGGCTTTATTCTGGATGAAAAATACCTCTCCCAATTGCAAAATAAATTCAATAATGTAGAGGGTTCTTTTTCGGGTTATGGTGTCGCGACGGACAATTTTAAAAACCCTCCAATAAAATGGCAAGGCAAGGATACCTATATTCAAAAAGAAGGCATTAATAATGATCTAGGTGTGTTTAACAATCCTGATGACTTTTATAAAAAGAACGGCAGTAATTTATCAGGTATTAAAAAGTGGCTATATGCTAACTTTATCCGTAAACTAATGAATTTAAATGTATCAAAAATCAGGGGGTGATGTTACTGATCTTTTATGATGAATGATTCAGAAACTGTTCAATTAGACCAAAAAAAATGCCCCTGTGGTTCAAACAAACAATATGCTGCATGTTGCCAACGCTATATAAGTGGCAACAAATTACCGCCAATTGCCGAGGCGTTAATGCGCAGCCGCTACACCGCTTTTACTATGGGTAATGTCAATTATATTTTGGCAACATGGGCTGCTGATACAAAACATAATATAAATGCAAAAACACTCAAAGATAGCCTTAATACAACCCAATATTTGGGGCTGAAAATTTTAAGCAAAAAAGCTGGAACCCGTAAAAATAATAAAGGGCAAGTAGAGTTTGAAGTAAAGTTCAAAAGCCTAGGCCGAGTTTCCAGCCATATTGAGAGCAGCAACTTTATTAAAACCAACAATCAATGGTTCTACGTCGATGGCGCGGTCAGCATATTGGATGATACTTAAATCTAGCGATTAAGATCTAGTGAATGATTCGTCTGATTTTTTTACCCAAAATTTATGCAAACCGCCTTGATGTCGCCGTAATAGGGTCATATTAATGGCTTATAACATTAAAAACCCAACCATTTAAAAACCTACTTCACTTTACGCGCTATAGCCGTTAAACATAGTTTAAATTAAAATCATTAGAGAGTTTGCTATGCGTTTATCAGATTATTTTCTGCCAACTTTAAAAGAAAACCCAAGAGAAGCCGAAATTGTTTCGCATCGCCTTATGTTGCGCGCGGGCATGGTTAGACAAATGTCA
>JABSRY010000578.1 GCA_013214985.1 Hyphomicrobiales bacterium | reverse complement strand
ATATGCCGCTTGACGTGGCTATTGAGCTTGAAGGTGTTGCCGAAAAGCCTGTTATCGCGCAGTTTATGGCTGCGCGGTTGGGCTATGGCATTTTTAAGCTGCCTAATGCTGACCTTGCGCAAAAAGACTGGCGGAATTTTGCGAACCTTATGGCGCGGGTTAATGAGGTGATGAAAGACGTTGCCGACAGCCTTGCGGATGATAACCAAATTAGTGCATCGGAGATTATTGCAAAAGATTTAATTGCCGATTTTGATGCGCTTTTAGTATCGGTTTTAACCTTGCGTGCGGACTGTATTGAGAAGGTGGCGAATGATGAGTGAGCTTAAACTAGGCAATTTAAACTTAGGGCAGGGCGAGCCGCCCAAATGTGGTGCGGCTTTTATTGCTAGGCTTAGCAATGGTCGCCATGTGGTGGCAAGTCACCCAGAAAGCCCAACAGGGTATTTTGATTATTACGATATAGACGGTAGCGCCCGTGTTCCATTGCCCGAAACTTTGGACACGCAAAGCATTGGTGAATTTTTACAAATAACTGACTGGTGGGGGCTTGCCGATGGCATTGATTACTAACCACGAATATTGCCGCGCGGGCGAAAAGCTGACACAAAAGCAGCTTGAAGCTGTGATTGTAAGCCAAGAAAGGCGGGCCAGATATAACGCTTATGCGGCGCGGTTTGATAAGGATATTTTTCCGATTTTAACCAAGCCTGTTGCGCCTGTGCCGATTAGCGAGGCGGGTGGTGCTGATGTTGAATTTGACTATATGAAAAAACGCCATGCAAAATATGACGCTATGGTTTTGGCGGCGCTTACGCACGCAAGTCAAACCGATAATAACTTTACAACAGCGCAGAAAAATAAACTTGATGGGATTTCTGCGAGTGCTGATGTCAATCGGGCAATTAGTGATAGCGTTGCTTCTACTAGTTCAGGTGTAACCGCATCCTCAAAGGCTGTGAAAACAGCGCATGATAAAGGTGTTGAAGCTTTAAATAAAGCAAACACTAAGGCAAATACCAGCCATACTCATGCTATTTCAGCTATTACTTCTTTGCAAACTACTCTTAATGCTAAGTTAGGGATTGGTGCTAAAGCTGTCGACAGTGATAAACTTGATGGTTTAAATTCAACTGATTTTCTAAGAAGCACAGGAAAAGCCGTTGATAGTGATAAACTTGATGGTGTTGATGGTGCTAGTTTCATGAGACAACGCTCAGTTGCAAATATGGATATGAGTGTAAATCATTACTTCCGAAGATATTCGCATTCATCAGGGTATTTTGTTGGTTCTTATAATTCTGTTGGTGCAAATTCTGCTAAAACAAATCCTATATATACCATAGGTGATAGCTATAAACCTTCAGATACTTCTTTAGGCAACATGTACGGTATTGGGTATGCTTCCTCTATATGGGGAACAGCTAGCGGCAAACCTGCTGGTTGGGGAATGTATGTCTGTGCTAATGGTACTGTTGATGCTGTATTAAATTCTACAATCTGGGCTAGGCTTGGCTTTAAAGTGGGCACTAATACAGTTTGGCATGCAGGAAATGACGGTGCGGGGTCTGGTTTAGATGCTGATAAACTGGATGGCTTAGAATTAGGTGCGACAGCAAATACTGTTGCAAATAAAGTAGTTAGAACCAATGGCAGTGGTTATATATACTCTGGTTGGATTAACACTATTTCTGGTGTCACTACTGCTACTATAACTAATATATATGTTGAGACGGGTAGTGATAAATTCTTACGGAAATGTACACCAACCCATCTTAAAAATCAGCTAGGGATTGTTGCCGCAGCTTCGCCAACGATTACTACATGGGGTGCTTGGTACACTACTGCGCCCTATGTCTTACCTCTGTTTAGAAAATTTGGTAATATCTCTGTATCGTATAATACGAATAAACAAACAGTGAATTTTTATGCTCAAACCGCAAACGCCGTAGGCTTGAACTTTAGCCAAGCGGTTAAATGCGTAATAATTAAAGCCAAAACATTGCAGGACAATCAGATAATAACTGCTTACCCCAATTAATATTGCCTCCGATGGTAAAACGGCCACAACGGAAAAAGACATTGTTTATTATGTCGACACGGTTGTTGGCAATTATTTTTTTGTTATCAATGCTGGCTTTCATACTGACGGTGTTTCATTGCCAAGATGGGCAACATTTTTGCGCCCGCTTGTGCCGCGTTGGGCATATAAATATGCTTCCATTGTGCTTG
>JABSRY010000577.1 GCA_013214985.1 Hyphomicrobiales bacterium | reverse complement strand
AAAAAAATGGGTCAATTCGTTGACCAACAAGCCCAGTGCCGGCAAAGTCGTCACCAAGCCAATAAGCAAACACTCAACGACCAAGATTACAAAAAGTTAAATGCAGGGTGCTTTAGTTGCAAAAATATTGTAGGCGAGTGACTGCGCAGTTGGCATCAAGCCAATAAGCAGGCACTCAACGCCCAAGATTGCAATAAATTAAATGCAGGGGTGCTTTAATTGCAAAAATGTTGTAGGCGAGTGACTGCGAAGTTGGCTTCAAGCCAATAAGCAGACACTCAACGCCCAAGATTGCAGCAAGTAAAGCAGCCTATTTGTTATAATTCAAAATAGGCGCTAACCATCTCTCGCACTCTTCAAGCGTCATGCCTTTACGCTTTGCATAGTCTTTTACTTGGTCTTTTTCTATTTTCCCGACGCCAAAATAGTGACTTTCGGGGTGGCTGAAATACATGCCTGAAACGCTGGATGGCGGCCACATGGCACAACTTTCGGTTAGTTTAACGCCAATACGGTTTGTCGTATCTAACAATTTAAACAAAGTGTGTTTTTCGGTGTGGTCAGGTTGTGCAGGGTAGCCTGGTGCGGGGCGAATGCCTTGGTACTTTTCTTTAACCAAATCATCGGCAGTAAAGTTTTCAATGGGCGCATAACCCCATAATTCTTGGCGCACCTTTGCATGCATAAGCTCGGCAAACGCTTCGGCCAAGCGGTCACATAGGCTTTGGAACAAAATAGCACTATAATCATCGCCTTTGGCTTTAAATTCTTCAACCTTTTTTTCTTCACCAAGGCCAGTCGTTACGGTAAAACCACCCACATAATCTGCAATTCCACTGTCTTTAGGCGCCACAAAATCGGCAATACAATCATTATACCGCCCTGCTTGTTTTTTCATTTGTTGACGAATACCATGAAAAGTCGCAAGGACTTCATCACGCTTATCATTGGTAAATAATGTCACATCATCACCGCTAAAATCACTTACAACATTGGCGGGCCAAAAGCCAACAACACCGCTGGCTTTAGTCCATCGCCCTGCAATAATTTTTTCTAACATTGCGGTTGCATCTTTATATAAGTTCTTCGCCGCAATACCATATTTTTTATGTTCAAATATACTCGGATAGCTGCCTTTAAGCTCCCAACTGCTAAAGAATGGCGTCCAATCAATAAATTTTGCAATTTCCTTTAAATCAAAATTCTCAAAACTCTTAACACCCAAGAAAGATGGTTTTTTAATGCTATATCCATCCCAATTAATTGGCAGGGCATTAGCGCGTGCCTGCGCTATGCTCGGGCGGTTTTTTTCGCTACGCGCCCGCGCATGCTTAATTGCCATCGCTTCATAATCTTCACGAATTTCTGTCTGATATCGAGCACGTCCCTCGCCCATCAACTTGGTTGCCACGGCAACAGCACGGCTTGCATCGGTTACATAAATCGTTTGCCCAATTTTATAATTCGGGTTAATTTTTACCGCAGTATGCACTTTAGAGGTCGTCGCGCCGCCAATCATTAAAGGCATGGTTAAGCCTTCGCGCTCCATTTCTGCCGCCATGTGGCACATTTCATCCAAGCTTGGGGTAATCAATCCGCTAAGGCCAATAATATCAACATTCTCTTCTTTAGCTTTTTTAATAATGTCATTGGCGGGCACCATTACGCCCATGTCAATCACTTCAAAATTGTTACATTGCAACACCACACCCACAATATTTTTACCAATATCATGCACATCGCCCTTAACAGTCGCCATTAATATTTTGCCACTATTAGTGCTTGTATCGCCGGTTTTAAGTTTTTCTTCTTCAATATATGGCATTAAATGCGCCACTGCAGCCTTCATCACGCGGGCAGATTTTACAACTTGTGGCAAAAACATTTGACCAGAGCCAAATAAATCACCAACAATGTTCATCCCATCCATTAACGCGCCTTCAATCACGTGCAACGGGCGTTCCGCCGCAACACGCGCTTCTTCGGCGTCTTCAACAATATAAGTCGTAATGCCATTGACCAAGCTATGCGCCAAACGGTCGGCAACATTTTTTTCACGCCACGTTAAATCAACCTCGCGCTTAACGCCTTTTATTCCAACATATTCTTGTGCAACTTCAAGCAAATTATCTGCCGATGTTTCACCATTTTCTGGCGTGCGATTAAACAACACATCTTCAATCGCCAATAATAATTTTTTCGGAATATCATCATAAATCGTCAATTGCCCTGC
>JABSRY010000576.1 GCA_013214985.1 Hyphomicrobiales bacterium | reverse complement strand
CAAGACGATGTGCCGTGGGTGCCAGTGTTTAATGAAAGACGCTTTACAATTCGTTCAAGTCGTCTTGAAGGTCCAGCAGGTATATTCGTAGATCCCGTGCATATTCCAGTGCATTACGACTATGTTCGCATTAAGGATGGTCAGTAATATGTGCAGAAATTGTGACTATACTATACATAGTGCACAGCATCATTTTGGGTGGGATCATTCGATCCCCCCAGTCGCTACGGTTGCGCCGGGCTCAACCATTCATTTTGAATGTATCGATTCAAGCGCTGGTCAATTGACCGCAAATTCAACCGTGCAAGATGTTGTGGATTAAGATTTTGGAAAAATTAACACTGTAACGGGGCCAATTAATATTGATGGTGCAAAGCATGGTGATGCCATTAAAATTACCATTGAACAATTTGAACCTTCGGGTTTTGGATGGACAGCAAATATTCCGGGTTTTGGCCTGCTTGCTGATCAGTTCAAAGATGCCGCATTGCATATCTGGAAATATGACCCGACGACAATGCAACCGTCATTATTCGGCCCAGGTGGTCAAGTACCACTAAAGCCGTTTTGTGGTACATTGGGACTAGCGCCTGCTGAGGATGGTAATCATTCCATCGTTCCACCGCGTAATGTCGGTGGTAACATGGACATTCGAGATCTTAGCGTTGGTACAGAATTATATTTACCTGTTGAAGTCCCAGGCGGTTTGTTTTCTGTTGGTGATACCCATGCAGCACAGGGTGATGGTGAAGTTTGCGGGACTGCAATCGAAAGCCCGATGGATGTGACTATTAAATTGGATCTGATTAAAGATGCTAATTTGAAAATGCCACGTTTTACCACACCAGGCCCCGTCACGAGACATTTAGATGCCAAAGGTTATGAAGTAACCACTGGTATTGGCGTAGATCTTTATGAAGGCTCACGGGTCGCGGTAGAGCAGATGGTTGAGCTGCTGTCACATCGCTACAATATGAATGCGGTAGATGCCTATATGTTATGCTCAGTTTGTGGCGATTTACGCATCAGCGAGATTGTTGACCAACCAAATTGGCTTGTTTCATTTTATTTCCCGCGTGTTGTTTTAGGTTAAATTGAAAGTATTTTAAACAAATGAATAAATCGATTGATCCCATTTTAGACATTAGAAATTTGACCACCGAGGTTGATACTGAGTTTGGTGTTAAAACCATTATTAAAAATGTTTCTTTGTCACTATTTCCGCAAGAAACATTGTGCGTTGCGGGGGAGTCTGGTTCTGGTAAATCGGTAACATCATTATCGGTGATGGGACTTTTACCACCTGCTGCGCGTGTGACTAATGGCGAGGTGATCTTAGATGGGCAAGACCTTTTAACGCTTAACGAACGACAAATGCAAAAGATTCGTGGTGGTGATATTGCGATGATATTTCAAGAGCCAATGACGTCGCTTAATCCGCTAATGACGATTGGAAGTCAGCTAGCTGAGGCAATCACAGCTCATCATTCTTTATTTGGCAGTTCGGCAATCCAACGGGCAATAGATTTAATGGATGCAGTGCGCCTCTCTGAAGGTAAAATGCGTCTAAAACAATATCCGCACGAATTATCGGGCGGCATGCGCCAGCGGATAATGATTGCCATGGCGTTGGTCAGCAACCCTAAAGTGCTGATTGCCGACGAGCCAACAACAGCATTGGATGTAACGGTTCAAGCGCAAATATTGGCGTTAATGAATGAGTTAAAGTCTGACTTTGGTACATCGATTATTTTGATCACTCATGATATGGGCGTGGTGGCAGAAATGGCAGATCGAGTAGCCGTTATGAAAGATGGCGAAGTAATTGAAACCAATAGAGTCGAACAACTATTTATAGCGCCTGAAAAACAATATACCAAAACTTTACTTGCTTCTGTGCCAATGCTTGGCAGTAAAAAAGGTCAACCTGTCAATTTACCAAATCATCAAAAACCACCCGTGCTTTCAGTTAAAGATTTAACCGTTAGATTTGATATTAAAGGCGGCTTGTTGCAACGGCCGATTAGCCGCGTACACGCTGTCGAAAAAGTGAGTTTTGATTTATTTGAAGGCGAGACACTTTCATTAGTAGGCGAGAGCGGTTGTGGGAAATCAACTATCGGAAAATCGATCATCAGTCGTTGGTTTCCCAAGTCCATGCCATTGTGTCTGTAGCTGGTCGTACTCAACGGATGCAGAGGTTCCTTCAAGAACTGTCCCGGACAGATATGTCAGTCA
>JABSRY010000575.1 GCA_013214985.1 Hyphomicrobiales bacterium | reverse complement strand
AAAGGTTGGACTAAGCCCAGATATGATGGCACGCCATCCCCATGAATTTTCTGGTGGTCAACGACAGCGCATTTGTATTGCTCGGGCTTTATGCTTAAATCCAAAAATAATCATTGCTGATGAATCTGTATCAGCGCTTGATGTATCGGTTCAAAAACAAGTGCTTGAATTATTGAAACAATTACAAGACGAAATGAATCTAAGCTATTTATTCATTTCGCATGATATGGCAGTGGTTGAGCAAGTTAGCCATCGGGTTGCCGTGATGTTTCTTGGGCAAATTGTAGAAATTGGCACACGGGCGCAAATTTTTGAAAATCCTCAACATGCCTATACGAAAAGGCTATTAAATGCGGTACCCATTGCCGATCCAAAAAAACGTCGCAATCAAAGTCTGGTACAAAATGAAGAGATTCCTAGCCCAATACATGATTTGAAATATGTGCCAAAAATCAATCAGTATCTTGAGCTACAAAAAGGTCATTTTGTAGCCAATTAAGTTCGGGGTCGTGTCCGGGTATTTTTGTATTAGTTTTTTGGTTTAAAGCGACGGCCAGCAATATGGGTCACAAGTAAATCAACGTCTAACTCAAGCGCTGAAAATGAATAACCAAATGCAGCATAAGGGAAGAATATCAGCTGATTTTCACGACATGCGTGAAGATAATTACACCAATTAGGTAAAAACTTTTCTAACCCTGCGTGTATATCTTCTGGACGAGCATTAGGTTTGTTACCATAAAAGTTGATAATAAAATCACCGTCAAGAAGTTGTATTTTCTCAGGGCTAACTTTAAAACTACGTTTTTTTCTTTGATAACGCCACTTGGTAGTTTCATATTTATATCTTTAATTGCGACTGTTAAAGCACCAAGTTCACTATAAGCATATAAGGTTTCTCCAGATGGAAATGAAAAAGCGACGCCAACTGTAATGTCTGAATTTTTTGGGAATTGGTTTTATGCAATCGCCAGCTTGCTTTTATAATTTCTTAGCAGACGATTATAAGCTTTGGTTCGACCTGTGGCTTCAGCAAAAATGCGAATCCCATCTTTTATAGGATGGTTATTCGGATCGATAAAAAGCGTTGGCGCAATGCGTGATAAAGGCTCGATATGTTCTTTACGCCGGGTAAAAATAAGATCTGGATTTAGTCCTGTAATCTTTTCAAAGTCCAAATCATTAAAAGTGCCAACAAATTCTATGCCAGAGTTTTCGAATGTTATGCCTAGCAGGTCTGGTATTGTCCGCATGAAGGGTTTTCCGTCTGCACCAATTCGACCAGAACTACCAACCACTGGTACGCCCAACTCTAATAAAGGCAAAGTCAGTCTGTTAAGCCGCATCTAGCGCCAAAACATCGATGCAAGGCTCATTTAAATCAGGAGAAAAATCTGGGTTCACCGCAACAGGCTGTGAATTGGCATGCAAAGTTGATCCACCTGTTTATGTTATAATTCGTGCATTTATGTACGGAGAGCCACTCGTCAGTTGGCCCTGTTCTTAAATACAGGTCGGGCATTTTTAAACGCCAATAGTGGGTCAACTTTGCATGCCAATTCACAAATAAGTGATGTAATTTCTTTGCATGTTCCTCTAGAAGCTGAGTGAAATATACAGCTGAACTATGGTAACAGTAGTTGGGTTATTTTGGATCATCCAAATTGTGAGTAGGTTCTAATATATCTAAGCCTGAGCGCTTTTGCTCGCAATTTTAACAATCCAATTGATCAACGGTTTAATAGTTTTGTTTTGAGTTTTGATGTTTGGGCATATAAGGCCGTATTGACTGCCGTCAGGTGTGAAGCCATGTGGAGCGATGAGGCGTTTGGAGGCAATATCATCCACTGCTAGAATTTCAGGGCATATTGCCACGCCTAAACCACTAGCTGCTGCTTCGGCCATTAGAAAATGGTGATCAAAATGTCGGATTTCATGAGGCGGCGCGGCGTTTGGATGAACCTTGAGCCAAGTATCCCAAGCGTCAATTCTTGTTTTGGTCGCTAATCCAATATAATTGCCTTTCAAAAAATCGGCCTCTTTTGAAGGTTGCATAACTGGCCCAACGGCTTCGCTGACTAAATTTACAACCTTCCAGTTCGGATTAGTCGGAAAATCTAGCCGCCTAATGGCAAGACTGATGCCATCCTTTTCGAAATCTAGCGGTAAGCGGTTTTCCGCTCCCACCTTTTCCTTGATTATTTTAGCTGTTATATTCTTCATCTAATATATTGTTGAGGA
>JABSRY010000574.1 GCA_013214985.1 Hyphomicrobiales bacterium | reverse complement strand
ATATTAGGCAAAACCAACGATCAATTATGCAAAGCACGCGATTGGCTTTTGCTGCTTGGCCGCAAAACTGCAAGAGAAAAAATAGCCTCTTTTTTAATTCTATTATCCGAGCAGAGCGCCAATAATGAGTACCAGTTAACCTTTAGAGTGCCGTTAAAACGCCAAGAAATTGCCGATTTTTTAGGCCTAACAATCGAAACCGTTAGCCGCAATTTTTCCCGCCTAAAAAACGAGCAATTAATCCGCGAGAAAATGGGGCATATTTTAACAATTGTCGATTATGCCGCCCTTAAAAACATTGCATAAACTCAGTAAAACAACGCTTATTGAGGCATCTTTGATCTAAGTCAAAGATATAAATTAAATATCTTCTAGTCTGCGTTTAACGAATAAAATTTTATAAATTTTATAAAATTAGGACAGGGGTATATGGGTTTATTTTATATCATATTTTTAGGGCTCATGGCTTTGGCAGGGCTCGTTGGTGCCGCATTTGCGGTCGATAGCGTTTTCGCTTTTCACTCATGGCTAACGGTTATACTTAGCCTAGTCTTTTTGTTTTGGGGTATTAAAAATTACTCAACCGAGCAGGTCGATGAGAAACGCTATTTTGATAGCGTGGTGCGTTGGGGCATTATCATTACTATTTTTTGGGGCATTGTTGGCTTTTTAGTCGGCATTATCATTGCAACCGAGTTGGCTTTTCCAGAGCTAAATCTGTTTAAAGAAATGAGCTTTGGCCGCTTGCGTCCCTTGCACACATCCGCGGTTATTTTTGCCTTTTGTGGCAATGCGCTTATTGCCTCTAGCTTATATGTGGTGCAGCGCACAACAGGTGCTAGGCTCGCGCTTGGCAATTTGGCTTGGTTTGTATTTTGGGGCTATCAATATTTTATTGTGCTTGCCGCAACGTCTTATTTGTTGGGCGCAACTCAAGCCCGCGAATATGCCGAGCCAGAATGGTATATCGACATTTGGCTAACCATTGTTTGGGTGGCTTATTTGGCAGTGTTCTTAGGCACACTTTTCAAACGCAAAGAGCCGCATATTTTTGTTGCCAACTGGTTTTTCCTATCTTTCATCGTAACGGTCGCTATGTTGCATATCGTCAATAATTTGGCGGTGCCCGTGTCTTGGTTTGGCTCAAAAAGCTATTCATTATTCTCAGGCGTGCAAGATGCGCTCACGCAATGGTGGTATGGCCATAATGCCGTTGGTTTCTTCTTAACCGCAGCGTTTTTGGGTATTATGTATTATTTTGTGCCAAAACGCGCCAATAGGCCAATCTTCTCTTATCGTTTATCTATCGTGCATTTTTGGTCACTTATTTTTCTTTATATTTGGGCAGGGCCGCATCATTTACACTATACTGCGCTGCCAGATTGGGCGCAAACATTGGGCATGGTTTTCTCAATTATGCTTTGGATGCCAAGTTGGGGCGGTATGATTAATGGTCTAATGACGCTGCAGGGCGCGTGGGATAAAATCCGCACAGACCCCATCATTCGTATGTTTGTATTGTCACTGGCTTTCTACGGCATGAGCACATTTGAAGGGCCATTAATGGCCATCAAAGAAGTTAACAGCCTAAGCCATTATACCGATTGGACAATCGGCCACGTACACAGCGCTGCCTTGGGTTGGAACGGCATGGTAACGTTTGCGATGATCTATTATATCGTACCAAAACTTTGGGGCAAAAAAGAAATTTATAGCCTCAAATGGGTGGGCTGGCATTTCTGGTTGGCAACGGTTGGTATCGTGTTTTACATCAGCTCTATGTGGGTGTCGGGCATCATGCAAGGCGTTATGTGGAAAACCTATAATGCAGCAGGTTTCTTAGAATATAGTTTCGCCGAAACAGTTGCCGCCATGTTCCCTTACTATGTCATTCGTTCAACAGGCGGCGTGCTGTTCTTACTGGGTGCTTGTCTAATGGCTTACAATGTTTACCGAACCATAAAGATGACCCAAGCAGAAGAAGCCAATATCGAAACCGTGCCAGCATAGGGGTAAAAAATGTTTAAACACGAACTAATAGAAAAAAATGCCACTTTGTTACTTGTCGGGTCACTATTGGTAGTGACCATCGGCGGGATAGTCGAAATAGCACCGCTTTTTTATATCGAAAACACCATAGAAAAAGTCGAAGGCATGCGCCCATATACACCTCTAGAGCTCAAAGGCCGTGAGATTTATATGCGCGAAGGCTGCTATAATTGCCACAGCCAAATGATTAGGCC
>JABSRY010000573.1 GCA_013214985.1 Hyphomicrobiales bacterium | reverse complement strand
GCATCCGTTGTTTGCGGATTATCTATTGCTAGTTTTTTACTATCATCATTACTCATATCATCACCGATAAATTCTTAAATTTTTATATTTTTTTATATATATGCTTGGCTAATTTTCTTCGACCAAGCTTGGCAAAAGCCTGTCGGCCAAATGCAACTGCTTGTATCTAACTCTATATTTTTGAAAACGATTTTTAATTTGAGCCTGATGGGCACTCAATAGTTGCGTTTGTGCATCTAACAATTCAAAAATGGTCAATACGCCTTCTTTAAATTGCTCTGTATTCAACTCCACAACTTTGCGGGCGGCTTTTAGGCGCTTGGCAAGTAATGTATTCTTTTTAATGCTAGCTTTTTGATCCGAATCTGAATTGCGCATATCTTGTTCAAAACCCTTAGTCTTTTTACGTAATAAAGCTCTACCCTCACGAATTTCAGCTTCAACGCGCTTTTCCTGAGCAGCTTTTGCGCCGCCGTCAAACAATCTAAACTTAACCGATACATCAAATCGAATGTCTTTTATTGGGTCGTTTAAACCACCCACATTCTTTTTATAATTAGCCAATGCCGCTAGTCGAATAACTGGCAGCCTTGATGCGCCAATTGAGCCTAATTTTTTAGTTAAGCCTTCAATATCTTTTCTAATTGCCTGTAGTTCAATTTTTGTATCCATTAAATTAAACTGAGCGTCTGCAAAGTTGGCTTTTTCGTAATACGATAATTTAGGCGGTTGCTGTAAATTGATCGGGTAAAAATCCGTTATCTTTTTAAAGTTCTCACGAGATGTTTCATAATTTGCTTTTAAATCCACAAAAACGGCACGCGCATTTTCTAACCGAGCTTCAACCTTTTTAAGGTCAGCAACACTAGCGTTGCCTTCTTCTTGGTTGGCTTTCACTAAGTTTTTAAATTTGTGAATTTGTAATATATTCTTATTGGTAACCCTGCTAAGCTCGCGTGTCTCCAACACATCCAAATATGCATTGGCTAAAGTTAATAATATTTTATCGGCTTTGCCTTTGGCGCGTAATTGAGCGGCTTCATGTGCCTTTTCAGACTGTTCAATATCTTTGCCAATTTTACCAAAATCAAATAATGTATGGTTTACCGCAATTGATGCTTCCTGGCGCTTAGAGTTTAATGTGTCCCCCGATGTTGTATATACATTTTCTCGGCCTTCGCTAATTTTCACATCAATAGTTGGCCAAAGTTTAGCTCTAGCAATATCAATACCATATTTTGCTTGCTCTTCGCGCGCGTTAAAAATTTCAATATCTGGGTTTGTTACCAACATTTTTTTAGCAACAAATGATAAGGTCATTTTTTCCATATGACCCGTTTGAAACAATTTTTTATTTATTTTCTTAACGGCAAACTCATCTACTTCATCTTCTACCGTCAAGCTTTTAGGCAAGTCTGGTAAATCAGATACCGCCACTGCAGGTAGTAAACTAGGCCTTTGAGTTGCACAAGATGTCATAAAAATTGACATCAGCAAAATCGGCAAATATTTTTTGTAATTATTTCGGCACATATAGATCATTATAATTTAAATTTAAACTACCAAAATAAGTAAACAACTATAGTTAATTAAGCCTTAATTTATGATATTACTAAGCAAATCCTAAATTCAAAAAAAATATTTTTACTCTTATAACCCAAAAAAAATAACCCTTATAGTTCAATTATGTAGTTAAAATTATATAGAAATTTATATACCATTCGATATGCATCAAGCAACGAAAGTATAATAGTAGTATTTTAAAATTTGAATAAGCGATTCAATTTGCTGCTAAAATTAACCTTTACCAAATAATCATCACAATAAAAATCATTCTATCAAAAATTAAAGTTCATTTAATTCCGACAAGATATTATACTTTTATTAATAAATTTTATTTTGGTTGTAAAATATTTTTGATCATAAGCCGTTTAAACAAATTTTAACAAAAAAATGTGACTATATGTAAAACAAGCCTAGTGTCGCCACTAAGCTTGTTGTGATCATAATTTGGGTTACTAACGCATAATTTAACGCTAAAAACTCAACAAAATATATCTATCGAATAACCATAACAGATTGCTTTGAATGCCGAACAACTCTCGTTGCGTTCGAACCAAGCAAATAGTCTTCAATATCTTCATGACCCGACGACATTATAATAAGATCAATAGACAATTTTTCGCTCGCCATAATAATCTCTTTATAGATGGTGCCCGAAGTCACCACCATTTTAACATCTATA
>JABSRY010000572.1 GCA_013214985.1 Hyphomicrobiales bacterium | reverse complement strand
CGGCCATAAAGGTGACGATCACTTAGCCGTAGAAATAAGGCAATATATTTTTGTTCCGGCTTTAAAAAGCTGGTTCAAAAAGATATTACATTTTTAGTTGATTAAGAGATTCAAGCTCGCCAAAAAACAGTTTGAAGTGCGGATTTACAATGCCCCCTTACGTCACTAACATTTAATTCAACCAGAACCTAAGAAAAAGCCACGCTACGCTCTGCGGGCTTGATCTTAGAACCATGTTTAAATTAAAACCGTTCTCATAAGGCGACACCGAAAAACAGAAATTCAAAAGACATAATATTTTAAAATAATATGTGAAAATTGACTAGTATTGAATGCCACTAAACGACTATATATAGTGATTTTATACATAATTAGGTTGTTTTATAATTCTAAACCCTAGAATAATGTGATAAATTATGTTACATTAATTGTACTGGAATTGATTAGCAATTCCTCTATTTGGAGTAAAAAATGTCAAATTTTGAAATTTATAATGGATACGTGAAACCTGAATTTTCATTAGGTGGGTTTTATAAAATTATAGTTGTTGTGGATACTGCAAAGGCGGCAAATTCTATAATGGAGCGGAATAAAGACCTGGCTGTTATTACCGAGCATCAAGGTAAAATTTATATTTCAAAAAAAACCGATTTTGGAACTAATGATATTAAAAGGTTTGCAAAAACCAACCATTGCGATTCATGCCATAATAAATTTGTTGAAGATGGTTATTGCTATGGATGTTTTGTTGCAAAATATAACCAAAATATTTTTACGATGAATTGGGCTGCGTGGGAAAATAAATATAAGCCTGTCACTAATCATATTGATGATAATGCATCTTACGATGGTTTTATGTTTAAAACCTATGGTAAAGAGTTGGACTTTATTAAAGATCAAGAGCCTTTAGTCATATGGACAATACTTGAAAACGATAATGGTGTTTTAATAGTTTCAAATGGCTATTATTTAGGAAACAGAATGGGTTATATTATTACAAAAAATCCTTTTAATGAAAATGAATTTATAGAAATTTTTGATGAAGAATAAAATCACAATTAGAATTGACATTTGTATAGTGTCGCGCTACAATATACAGATTAATAATAAGAATGATTTATGATTATTAGCTTTAAACATAAAGGTTTGAAACGATATTATTTGAAAGGTGATAAAAGTAAATTATCACCCGAAATGATTATTAGAATTCAACTGATTTTGTCTGTTCTCGATGTGGTTACATGCATTGAGGATTTAAATGATTCCTCTTTTAAAACCCATGCTTTGATTGGTGAACGGTTGGGACAAGTTTCTATAACTGTTAGAGCAAATTGGCGAATTGTTTTTAGAATAGAAAATGAAAATATATATGATGTTGATTTTGTCGATTATCATTAGCTTGAAAGGAAATTCACATGACTATGTTTGACCCTGCTCACCCTTCGCTTTTTATAAAGGAAGAATTAGAAGCTACTGGCGCAACTATTGCAAAAGCCGCGCTAGCTTTGAAAATCACACGAAGCCAACTACATAGAATTGTTAAGGGGCAAAGTGCTATTACAATAGATTTTGCATTGAAATTTGAAGCGGTTTTTGGCTTTAAGGCTGAAATGTTAATTAAGCTTCAAACGGCATATGATTTTTCACTTGCACGCAAATCCGATGACATTAAGCTGACAGCATGGCAATCAAAAGTTGCTTGAAACATTGTTATTTGATTAATAATTATTTTCAAAGCCTAGTAATAATTAGGCCAATCGTTTATATAGTCCTAAAACTTGTCAAATGAATACTCTTTGCATGGCGAACTTTACTTTATAATAGCTAAGTACGAGCAACTGTAGCTAAACTTTTAGGCAGATTTATTATGATTATTCTTTTAAAAAAATTTATGTCTGTAACTATAATAATTTATAGTGTTATTCCAAGTACAACATTTGCCCAAGGCACAATGTCCAAGGCTGCTAATTGGCTAATTAATCAGGCTATTGTAGATGGTTGTGAAGGACGTGGCGGTAAATTTGACTCGAGTGGAATTTTTACAGCGGATCTTGATGGAGATGGTCGTAAAGATTTAATTATTTCCCACATTGCTTTATCGTGTAACGGAATGCCTATTAACAGTAATATGTGTGGTGCAAGTATTTGTAGTTCTGATGTTTACTTGCGTAGAGGTGTCAAGGGCAGAGTAAAACTCTACCACTAGGGCGGCGCAAAACAAGTCCACTTTGGTTTGACTGTTGATTTAA
>JABSRY010000571.1 GCA_013214985.1 Hyphomicrobiales bacterium | reverse complement strand
GATACACTCCTCGTCAGTTGTGCATAATTGATTGCTGGAACCGTTTTCATCGGACGCGAAACATCCGAGATTGCAGTCATCGAAACCATCACCGCACGGTTTCTTTTGGTGGTTCAATGAAACAAAATAAAAATTGGTAATAATTGCAAAATTCAAAATAATGTGTCGATATACGATAACGTATATTTAGAAGAAAACGTTTTTTGTGGACCAAGCATGGTTTTTACTAATGTTTATAATCCACGCTCAGGAGTTGAACGTAAGGATGAATTTATGGATACAATTGTCAAAAAAGGTGCTACTTTGGGTGCAAATTGTACCATTGTTTGCGGAGCAACCATTGGCGAATATGCGTTCGTTGGCGCTGGTGCTGTTATAAACAAGACTATTAAAGCATACGCTCTAATGGTAGGAGTGCCCGCCAAACAGATTGGGTGGATGAGTGAATTTGGTGAACGGTTAGATTTGCCACTTGTTGGCAATGGCAGTACATTATGCACTCATACTGGTACTAAATATACGTTAGAAAATTCAGTCCTTACAAAATCAAAGTAGAAAAATGCAATTAATAGACCTAAAAGCTCAATATTCACAATTAAAAACCAAAATTGATGCGCGCATTCAGACGGTTTTAGATCACGGCCAATATATCATGGGTCCGGAAGTTACTGAGCTAGAACAAAAACTTTCTAACTATGTTGGCGTAAAACACGCTATCACTTGTGCAAATGGTACTGACGCACTTCAACTTTGCATGATGGTGCTAGATATCAAAGTTGGTGATGCCGTTTTTTGCCCTACATTTACCTTTTATGCCACAGCTGAGACTATTGGCTACGCAGGTGCAACACCTATATTTGTCGAGAGTGATGACGAAAGCTTCAATATCTGCCCAAATGATCTTGAAAAACGCATCCAAGCGGTCATCGCCGATGGTAAATTAACGCCAAAAGCAATCGTAACGGTCGATCTGTTTGGGCTGCCAGCAAATTACGGAAAACTGCAAGCTATAGCTAAAAAATATAACCTAAAACTAATCGAAGACGCCGCACAAGGCTTTGGCGGCGATATAGAGGGTAAAAAAGCTGGTACATTTGGCGATTTGGCGACAACGAGTTTTTTTCCGGCTAAACCCCTAGGTTGCTATGGTGATGGCGGGGCAATATTTACCGATAATGACGATTATGCGAGCTTGTTGAAGTCATTGCGAATTCATGGCAAAGGCGCAAATAAATATGACAATGTACGCATTGGTATCAACAGTCGGTTAGATACCATTCAAGCTGCTGTTTTGCTTGAAAAACTAGCAGCCTTCCCCGGAGAACTCAAGGCACGCAACCTGCTTGCATCCGCATATGAGCAAGCGTTAGGCGGTAAGAACAACATCAAAACTCCAAAAGTTATCCGAGGCTATGGAAGCAGTTGGGCACAATATACACTGGTGTCAGAAAACCGCGATGAAATCATGACAAACTTAAAGTGTGTTGGCATACCGTCTATGGTTTATTACGCTACAAATATGCATCAACAAACTGTATTTAAAGACCTAAATCAAGATAACGGCACCTTTCCTATCGCCGAGAAACTCTCTAAAACCGTTTTCAGCCTGCCTATGCACCCCTATATGACAGAAAATGATTTGAATAAAATCATTAACGCGACTATCAAATAAAATACAAAAAAATTGTCCATCTTCAAATACTTTGGAACTAATGGGTGCTTGAACTAAGCTAGAGTCAGGACTCATTAAATCCACCATATGACGAATGCAGTAATGCATATTGCCGAGAAGAAAGTGTGAGCACATCGGTCGTATCTGGTTGCAACGCGCCGCCAATCTTTTGGTCTGCCGAACATATTCTCCACCTTATGGCGCTGCTTATAAAGGGTTTTACTGAAGCTTACAGGGAAGTTCCTACCTTTTAGTGGTAGAATACAGGGCGTAATCCCCTTGGCCTCTAATGCAGCTCTGAATTCATCACTGTCATAACCTTTATCACCAATCAGACACGATGCACTGTCTGGAAAAGCGGGATAAAGCAGTTTGGCTCCAATATGATCACTCAATTGCCCTTCAGTTAGGCACATGATAATTGGGCGGCCCTTTCCATCACAAACCGCATGTAATTTGGAGTTGAATCCACCTTTTGTACGCCCAATATGGCGGGGAACATCCCCTTTTTTAATAGACTGCAAGCAGTCCGGTGGGCTTTCAGGTGGGTGGCATCAATCATCAGGGTGTCAGGGCTTTCG
>JABSRY010000570.1 GCA_013214985.1 Hyphomicrobiales bacterium | reverse complement strand
CAACCCAATGACTGGTCAGTGAAAAGTGTAGCTTAAATCAATACTAAATCTGTCGCAGATTTGGGGACCACCTCAAAACAATCCGTTAGCAAGGTTTTAAAATGATAAAAATAATATTCACGCTCATCATAGCCATATTCAGCCTAACGAGCATTGCAAATGCTTCTAGTTCAAATGATATCAAAATAAACAATGCATGGCTTCGGGTCGCCCCTAACAAAGTTGCAGTGGCATTTTTTACAATAGAAAATTCAACCGACAAAACTATCCAAATTCTATCGGCAAAAACCAAGCACGCAAAACGCACCGAGTTACATAACCACATTATGAATAATGGCATAATGAAAATGCGTCAGGTAAAATTGGTAGAAGTTAAAGCAAATGATACGGTAAAGTTCAACCCACATGGCTACCATTTAATGATGTTTAACTTAGACATAGATGCCTTTAAACCAGGTAAACAGGTTGAAATCATATTTACATTCGATAATGATACAGAGCAAAAAGCCATGTTTAGAGTCATCGCATTTGGTATGAAAAAACCAAAGAATATGAAAACAGATCATTCTAAAATGCCAATAAAAAAATAGCATATTCTTAATAGATAACAAATAAACAAGCCGCTTGCATCAAGCGGCTTTTTCTTTATGTTATATGGTGATAAGGGTAAGGTGAACATGAATAATTTTAAAAACTTTTTTGCCAAGGCAAATAAACTCCCACTTATTATCAACTTAATTATAGCCCTAATTCTCGCCCAAATCGCGCCCTATAATTCTAACGATATTTCCAATTTCGGCTTACGCTTTTTATACTGGGCAAGTATTTGCTCGGTCTCTTGGTTTGCATGGGTAATTATAAATAGTTGGCTCGAAAATAAACTAAAATGGCCATATTTCTTTGTCGGCGCTTTGGTCACTTTTTTAATGACCATCCCACTCACCGCCTATATTATAATCTTAACCACATTTGTTTTTAATCACACTCTTAGCCCGCAATTTATGACCATTTTTTGGGTTGAAGTTATCGCAACAAGCCTTTGTATTTATGTGTTAATCTATGTTATAGTCGCCAACCTCACCAAAACCGATCAGACAAAAGATAATACAACTCCAAACCCACATTTTTTAAAAAACACCAAGGGCAAACTTTTATATATAAAAGCCGAAGATCATTACCTACGCATTGTCACCAGCCACCAAAACAAGCTAATCCTGTATAAATTATCAGATGCAATCCATCAGCTAAACACATCCGATATAGAAGGCATGCCCATTCATCGCTCTTACTGGGTTACAAAATTTGCTATTAAAAACCATGTAAAAGATGGCCGAAAAAACCTTCTACAGCTCATCAACGAAGAGCAACTCCCCATTAGCACAACTTACATAAAACAACTCAAATCAAAGGCATATATTTAATGTCCCTTCCTCAATTAAGCACAACTAGGTTCAGCCTAATCCCATGGCAAAACAAAGCCGAGCAGAACATACATTTAAAAGAAATGATGCAAGATGTAAAAGTAATGCAATATGTAAGAGGCTATGCTTTAAACGATGATGAAGTAACCGCATCATTTGATAAAATGTTGCTAAACAATGATGTAAACGGCTTAGGCTATTGGCTAATTTATGAAGCCGATATTTGCATCGGCATGACATTGCTCAAAAAATGCCCAACCGATGATAAAAGCCTAGATTATAACGAAACAGGCTATTGGATAAAGCCCGCCTATTGGGGTCGCGCCATCGCCGCCGAAGTTGCCACAAGAATGGTAAAATATGGTTTTGACACACTCAAACTACCCATCATAGTGGCAGTAGCAGATGAGGAAAATATCGGTTCCATAAAATCGTTAGAAAAAGCGGGCTTAACCAGACACGGCAACATAAATGCTTATGAGCTAGATTTGCCATTTTTCAAAATAGACAACCCTAACCTATAATTTGCTTTAAACCTACCACTTTTTCAACACCAGTAACACTTATCGCATATTCAGGTTTACGTAAAACGCCGCCCATAAATGTATCATTATTGCGGTATTGCATACCGCTTTCTTCGGTAATATGGGCGCCCATATGTATTTCCGTAACGCCTGTCATTTTTATAAGCCTATCAATATTACGGCTCGTAATGCCACCACCTGGCATAATAATAAGCCGATCTTTTACATAATCTTGTGTCAAGGGCAGAGTAAAACTCTACCACTAGGGCGGCGCAAAACAAGTCCACTTTGGTTTGACTGTTGATTTAAAA
>JABSRY010000057.1 GCA_013214985.1 Hyphomicrobiales bacterium | reverse complement strand
TGATAAAATCGGGCGATGCGACTAGGTAGCCAATGCGTAAACCTGGGTTTAAGTTTTTTGACAGGCTACCAATATATATAACATTATTTTCAGTATCATTGGCTTTTAAAGAAGGGGTCGAGTTTGGGTTAAAGTCTGTACTAGAATCATAATCGTCTTCAATAATAATAATATTTTCTTGCTTGGCTAAAGCTAATAAGGTTTCCCGTCTGGCCTCTGACATTTTTAAAGTGGTGGGGTATTGATGGTTGGGCGTTACATAAACCATATTGCTGGTTTTTAACGTTTGATTGCAAATAATGCCTTCATCATCCAATTTAATATGGTTTATATTGTCAAAGAAAAGGCTAAAAATATTGCGGGCTTCGGGGTAGCAGGGGTCTTCTATAGAAACAATTCTGTTGGGGTTGCCAAATATCATTGCGGTTAAGTAAATAGCTTGTTGGGCGCCTGCGGTTAATAATATTTGGCTTTTATCAGCAAAAATACCGCGGTTTGGCAATAACCGAGTTTGAATTTCGGTTATCAGCTCTTCGCAATCGTCATAGGAATGGTCGCTAATCACTTGAGTTGCTTTGTTTTGGCTCAAAATATCGGCACATACTTTTCGCCAATTTTGCAAGGGAAAACGCTTCGCATCCATTTGATTGCAAACAAATGGGTATGGGTAGTCTGCCCAATTTTTTGGCCGTTGTATGCTGTTAAAATATTCTAAATATTTGTTTGGGCTTAGAATGTTAAACAATTCACTAGTTTGTTTAACGGGCTGTTTGACGTTTTTTAGGGTGGCACAATGGGCTTTTGCCAAATTATGCACAAAATAGCCCGAACGCTCGCGCGCTTCTACCAAGCCATCATATATTAGATTATGGTATGCACTTACCACTGTGTTGCGCGATATATTAAGTTGCATGGCTATTTTTCGGCAGGATGGTAACCGTTGACCTGGCTTTAATAAACCTGTCGATATTTGTGATGAAATCTTCTCACAAAGCTGGTCACTTAGCGTTAATGTGGATGATTTGGATAAGGGGGTAAATAAAATATCCATTTAATTGACCTTATTTCACTTAAATTATGAGTGGTTTTTATAGGCTCTGTGCGGCGTATAAAAGAAATAACCGTAGATTGTACAATCTGAACCAGTCATTATAACGAATCTGTACCTGTTTAGATAGTTTAATACGGTGCATACTTTTAAAAAAATATAAGAATATTAAATAAATAGGGAATATTGAATGACCACTCAAGGGGCGACAGATTATTTGAGCTTTTCAAATATTCAAAAAAGCTACGATCAGAAAACATTAGTCGTAAAAGATTTTAGTTTAAATGTTGCAAAGGGTGAGTTTTTAACCCTATTAGGCCCCTCAGGGTCTGGCAAAACTACCGTGTTAATGATGATAGCAGGGTTCGAAAGCGTTACCTCTGGTGATATTTTGTTAGATGGCAAACCCATAACCAGTACAGCGCCTTATAAGCGTAACATTGGCATGGTATTTCAAAATTATGCATTATTCCCACATATGTCGATTGCCGAAAATTTAGCATATCCGCTTAAAGTACGTAAAATGCCTAAAGATGAGATTGACGCCAAAGTTAAAGAATATCTCGAACTAATAGAACTTGAACATATGGGTGGGCGTAAACCTGCGCAGCTTTCGGGCGGTCAAAAGCAACGGGTTGCTTTGGCGCGGGCATTAATATTCAACCCAAGCCTAGTGCTGATGGACGAGCCGTTAGGCGCATTAGATAAAAAATTACGCGAGCAAATGCAGTTAGAAATTACCCGCCTTCATAAAAAAATTGGCTTTACAGTTATTTATGTAACGCATGACCAAACAGAAGCCCTGACAATGTCAGACCGTATTGCGGTGTTTAACGATGGCGTGGTGCAACAATGTGCTGCACCCGACGTGCTCTACGAGCATCCAGAAAATTCATTTGTTGCCGATTTTATTGGCGATAATAATTTTGTTAATGGCACCATTGTTGCCGAAGATGGCGACTTTGTTACCGTTAAAATTGCAAATGCAGAAGAAGAAATTGCAACCAAACGCGGCGATTGCGGCCCAATTGGCAGCGCTTGTCGTGTTTCAATTAGACCCGAAAAATTGTTTATTATGCCGCACGAACCTGCTTGCGATAATAAAATTAATGTTACCTATGCGATGCGCCTCTATGTGGGCGATTTCATTCAATATTACTTTAAATTGCCCGATGGCAAAGACATTGTCGTTAAAGTTTTGAATGATCATGAAGCACCAAAATTTGATGAGGGACAACCTATTGGCTTAACTTCATTGAAGCAACACTGCACAGCCTATGCAGCGACTTAAAAATAAGGCACTAGCGCTTATGCGTTAAATTGATAAATGGAACTGGGAGGTACCAAAATGATTTTAAAAAGACTTATAGCAACCGCCGCACTGGCCACAATGCTTTGTGGCACCGCAATAGCGGGTGAGCTGACTGTTGTATCTTTTGGCGGCGCATATGGCGCAGCACAAAAAGAACATATGCTTGACCCTTGGGTTAAAGCCACAGGCAACAAAATTTTATCAGAAGATTATTCGGGTGGTATTGCCGAAATCAAAGCCCAAGTTGAAGCTAATAATGTACAATGGGATGTTGTAGATATTGAAGTGATCGACCTAGAACGTGCTTGTTCTGAAGGTTTACTTGAGGTTATTCCGCACAGCATCTTAAAACCTGGTGATGATGGCGTTGCTGCAAAAGATGATTTTGTACCTGCCGCTTTGGCAAATGAATGTGGTGTTGGTAACATTGTTTGGACCGTGCTTTACGCTTATAACAGCGAAAAAATTGGTGCTGTTGCACCCACTAGTATTGCTGATTTCTTTGACACAAGTAAAATTGCGGGTAAACGCGCTATGCGAAAACGCCCACAAGTTAATCTAGAATGGGCTCTAATTGCCGATGGTGTTGAACCTGCAAAAGTTTATGAGTTATTGGCAACAGAAGCAGGCCAAAAACGCGCATTTGCTAAGCTAGATACCATTAAAGCCGATATCGTATGGTTTGATTCTTGGTCACAAGCACCACAATTGTTAAATGATGGTGGCGCAGCAATGGCACAATCAGCTAATGGCCGTATTTTTGCAGCCATTCAAGACGATAAAAAACCATTCAAAATGGTTTGGGATGCACATTTATATGACTTAGATGTTTGGGCAGTCGTAAAAGGCTCTAAAAACAAAGATCTAGCGTTTGACTTCATTGCATCTGCAACGTCAACTATTCCACTTTCTGGCATGCCAGATGTGGCTTATGGTCCAACTCGTAAATCATCTACTGCATTAGTAGACCCTGCTGTTGTACCTAATCTACCAACATCTCATCTTGATGAAGGCCTTAAAGCCGATGGTATTTTCTGGGCAGATTATGGCGAGTCTCTTGGTGAAAAATTCAATGAATGGCTTTTAAAATAAGCCTTTAACATTAAAATGGTGTGAGCGGAGTATGCTTTGCTCACACTGTTATATTTCTAATATTTCCTTAAAGATTAAGATTATGAGCGATATACAAAGCAACGAACGCATTAGAAGCAAAGTCATATTATTGTCTAAAAAAGAGGCAAATTTTGCTAAAAAAGAAATACGTCGATCAAAAATGACAGCATTTTTTATGGTAACGCCATTATTGGTGTTTTTACTATTTGCTTTTGTAGCGCCCATTGGCACTATGTTGCATCGTGGCTTTTATAGCCCAGTGGTTGCTAGCCTTATTCCCGATACGCTGGATAAATTAAACCAGTGGAGCGGTGAGGGCATCCCAAATGATGATGTTTTAACCAGCTTGGCAATTGATTTCAAAAGATTAGCCAACGAAAGACAATCGGGTAAAATAGCCGCAGCATTAAATCGTAACATGCCAGGTGCTTCAAGCGTTGTTAAATCGACCGCTCGTAAAATGCGCCGCGTCGATGATGCCGAGCTTAAAGCTAACGGGGCTGAGTTGTTGCTAAATGCCCATGAAAAATGGTCAAACACAAAAATTTGGTTTGCACTGCGCAAAGCTGGCGAAACCTATAGCGATACCCATTATTTAAAAGCACTAGATTTAGAACGCAATAGTTTGGGCGAATTGCAAGTCCGCGAAGCTAGCCAAATATATATTCAACTCTATTCAAAAACCTTAAAATTGGCACTCTATATAACTTTGGCCTGTCTTATAATCGGCTATCCATTAGCATTTTATCTTGCCAATGCACCCGCAAAAACTGCAAATTTGCTAATGATATTTGTGCTATTGCCATTTTGGACGTCGCTTTTAGTAAGAACAACTTCATGGATTGCGTTGCTGCAAACCAATGGTGTGGTCAATAGCTTTTTAATGTCCATTGGCGTCACTTCTTCGCCGTTAGAAATGCTCTATACCGAATTTTCAACCATCATTGCAATGACGCATATTCTGCTACCCTTTATGATATTACCATTATATAGCGTGATGAAAGGCATAGACCCAAGTTATTTTAGAGCCGCATTATCAATGGGTGCAAGGCCAATCTCTGCATTTTTAAAAGTCTATTTGCCCAATACATTGCCAGGCTTATCGGCAGGGGCATTGTTGGTGTTTATCATTTCGGTTGGTTATTATATTACGCCTGCATTGGTGGGTGGTACCGATGGGCAGATGATTTCAAACATCATCGCATTCCACATGCAACAATCTAATAACTGGGGGTTAGCAGCGGCGTTAGGTACATTGTTGTTGTTATTAATTCTATCACTTTATTGGCTATATGATCGTTTCGTTGGCGCCAGCAATATTAAATTAGGGTAATGAGATTATGAAAAAACAAAAATTTCCTGCCTATTACAGCATATGGCATAAATTGGGGCATTACGGGCTTCAATATTCGGCTAATCTTGTATTGGCATTTTTAATATTACCAATATTGGTTATTATTCCATTGTCATTTAACGTAGAGCCATATTTTACCTTTACCGAGGGCATGGTAACGTTTGACCCTGATGCATATTCTCTACGTTGGTATGAGGGTATGATAAATGACCCAAATTGGCGTTTAGCAATTAAAAATAGCCTAATTATCGGGGTGTTTGCGACACTGATCGCCACTATATTGGGCACAATGGCGGCGGTGGGTTTGTCGAGTAAAAACATGCCGTATAAACGTTTAGTAATGGCTTTATTGCTTTCGCCGATGATTGTACCGCTTATTATTATTGCGGCGGGCATGTTCTTTTTCTATGCCAAATTTGGCTTGGCGGGCAATTATGCAGGGCTTATCATTGCTCATGCGGTTTTGGGCATACCTTTTGTTATCATCACCGTAACAGCTACCCTAACCAGTTTCGACCGTTCATTATATTTTGCTGGGTTAAGCATGGGCGCATCCCCGTTAAAATCCTTTTTTGACATTGTTGTGCCGATGATCCGCCCAGGGGTGATATCGGGTGCAATGTTTGCTTTTGTTACCTCATTTGATGAGGTTGTAGTGGTTTTGTTTTTGGCAGGGCCTGGGCAACGAACCATCCCAAGGCAAATGTTTTCGGGGCTGCGAGAGCAAATTAACCCCACTATTTTAGCCGTTGCAACCGTGCTAATTGCCATTGCTGTTATGTTTCTAATAACCCTAGAATTATTGAGAAGACGCTCAGATAGACTGAGAGGGTTAGATGAACATGCATAAATGAACCTGTAAAATCAATTAAAATTTAAAAATCCTAATAAATAGAAATAAGGAATATCAACATGAAAATGGTAACACATTTTGTGAACGGCACCGCATGGTCTGGCGTTAGCGAAAGAACTGCAAATATTTATAACCCATCCACGGGCAAAATAGTGGGCGAAGTGGCATTAGCCTCAAAAGCTGATGTCGATAATGTGGTCGATATCGCTTATGAAGCGTTTCAATCTTGGTCAACAACGCCGCCCGCCAAACGCGCGCAAATTATGTTTAACTTCAGAGATTTGTTACGCAAAAATATCGATGAGTTAGCAGAATTATTATCATCAGAACATGGCAAGACACTCCCTGATGCCAAGGGCGAAATTGATCGCGGAATAGAAGTGATCGAATTCGCCTGCGGTATTCCTCATTTGCTAAAAGGCGAATATTCCGAACAAGTTGCAAGGGGAGTCGATACCTATTCTATCCGCCAACCACTTGGTGTCATTGCAGGCATTACCCCGTTTAACTTTCCCGCTATGGTACCGTTATGGATGTATCCTGTTTCATTGGCTTGTGGCAATAGTTTCATTTTAAAGCCATCCGAGCGAGACCCATCCGTGGTGATGCGCATTGCCGAATTGTTAGATGAAGCAGGGCTGCCAAAAGGTGTGTTTAGCGTGGTAAATGGCGATAAAGAAGCAGTAGATGCCTTATTGGATAACCCAAAAGTAGATGCCGCAAGCTTTGTGGGTTCTACTACAATTGGGCATTATATATATTCACGCGGCACTAATAATGGCAAGCGTATACAAGCATTATGCGGCGCAAAAAACCATTTAGTGGTTATGCCAGATGCCGATATGAACCAAGTTGCCGATGCCTTAATGGGCAGCTCTTATGGTTCAGCAGGCGAGCGTTGCATGGCAATTTCCGTGGCTGTGCCCGTAGGCGCCGAAACCGCAGATAAATTAATTGAGGCTTTAAAAGGCCGCGTTGCTGCATTAAAAGTTGCCCCTTATACCGACCCAACATCTGATATGGGACCAGTTATTACGCAACAGAGTTTAGATAAAATTAACAATTATATTGCGGAAGGTGTCGAAAAAGGCGCTACTTTGGTGGTGGATGGCCGCGGCCTAAAAGTTAAAGGCCATGAAGAAGGCTACTTTATTGGCGGCTGTTTGTTTGACAATGTCACCACCGATATGTCGATTTATACCGATGAGATATTTGGCCCCGTATTAAGTGTCGTGCGTGCAAATTCATATGAAGAAGCAGTACAAATGATTAACGACCACGAATATGGCAATGGCACGGCTATCTTTACCCGTGATGGCGATACCGCGCGTGATTTTACTAGCCGCATTAAAGTTGGCATGGTTGGGGTTAATGTGCCAATTCCTGTGCCTGTTGCCTATCATTCTTTTGGTGGATGGAAGCGCTCATTATTTGGCGATCATCACATACATGGTATGGAAGGCGTTCGTTTTAACACCCATTTAAAAGCGATAACCGAACGCTGGCCGTCTGGCATTAAAGAAGGTGCAGTCTTTAACTTTCACTCAGGTAGTGAAACAGATAACAAGTAGAGGATATTATGAAACCAAATAATTTAGAAAATTTTTGGATGCCTTTTACATCCAATAGAGACTTTAAACAAGATCCGCGGATGATTGTATCAGCTGAAGGCATGTATTATACAAGCAATGAAGGCAAAAAGATTATGGATGCAACGGCGGGCTTATGGTGCGTTAATGCAGGGCATAAACATCCTAAAATTGTTGAAGCTGTAACAAAAGCGGTACAAACCTTAGACTATGCGCCCAATTTTCATTTTGGTCATCCAGAGGTGTTTGAACTATCAAACCGTTTGGCGATGCAATTTCCTAAAAATATCAACCATTTTTTCTTTACCAATTCGGGTTCAGAAGCGGTTGATAGTGCACTTAAAATTGCTTTAGCATATCAACGTACCCGCGGTAAAGCTACTAAAACTAGGCTTATCGGCCGCGAGCGCGGTTATCATGGTGTGGGTTTTGGCGGTATTTCGGTTGGTGGCATGACTAAAAACCGCATGTATTTTGGCTCACTGCTTACGGGCGTAGATCATATTCGCCATACGCACGACCCTGTCAAAAACCCATATAGCCGCGGTGAAGTCGAACATGGTTGCGAGCTAGCAGATGATTTGGAGCGTATGGTTGCATTGCATGACGCGTCAACCATCGCAGCGGTTATTGTCGAGCCATTTGCCGGCTCAACGGGTGTATTGCCACCACCAAAAGGTTATTTAAAACGCCTAAGAGCCTTATGCGATAAGCATGATATTTTGCTTATTTTTGATGAAGTAATTACCGCATTTGGCCGATTGGGCACCATGACGGCTGCTGAATATTTTGAAGTCGAACCCGATATGATTACCATAGCAAAAGGCCTGACTAGCGGCGTTGTGCCAATGGGCGGGGTTGCCGTTAAGGATGATATTTACCAAAGTATGATGGATAATGCCGATGGACCGATTGAGCTATTCCACGGTTATACTTATACGGGGCATCCTTTGGCCACTGCGGCTGCACTGGGTGCGTTAGATGCCTATGAAGATGATGAAATGTTTAAAAATGCAGCAGATTTAACTGAGTATATTGCAGATGCAGCACATGCACTCAAAGGTGAAAAACATGTGACAGATATTCGCAGTATAGGTTTGGTGGCGGCTATTGAGCTTGATTCGCGAGATGGCGCAGCAGGCGCTAGGGCTTATGATGTGCTAAAAGCATCATGGGATAAAGGGCTTATGGTACGGATATCGGGCGACATTTTGGCATTTTCTCCGCCGCTTATGGTCAACAAAGCTGAAATAGACCAAATGTTCGAAATTACCGCCGAAGTATTGCGTGCGGTTGATTAGAAACCTATTATCATTTAAATTTAGGCAATAACTGTAAGGTTATTGCCTTTATTATCCCTGCTTCACTATTTATAAATTTATCCATTTTATGATGCATCAAGTTTTACAATTTGGGGCAAAGTAGATGGATAGCATTGTTATAGTTGCATTGGCGGCAGTGGTTTTTGTAGTCGTGGCACTAAAAATACAGATAACCAATAAAAAGAACCGAGTACGGTTGGTTAAAGATGTTGTGCTTAATACCAGAAAAGCCACGTCAAAACGGTTAGCAGCTGAAGTGTTATTGCTCTTCAAAGAATTAGATAGAGACAAAAAAATTGGCATAACTGCCCTAAGCATCGCTGTTGGCAATCGTAACTCTATAGTTGAAGCAAAGCTGGTTAGCCAAACAGAAGGCGGCGGCATACCCGAAATTTTAGACAATGCAATTTTACTTAATGAATTAAATAAAATTATAAAATAAACTAAGGGTAGATTTTCTTAACTGCTAAAATAAATATTTTGCATGAAATTTCAAATGTTTTTCTATAAATGTGGCGATAAAATAGTAACTATGATCATAACCATCATGCATTTCTAGTGTGAGAGGATAACCCTTTTTCTCAGCCGCAGCGGTCAGCATATTCGGCTTAAGTTGCTCGTCCAAGAATGAATCATCTTTGCCTTGCTCAACCATCGCAGGTACAAATTTATCCGCTTTCGCCATCAGTAAGCTCGCATCGTATTGTTGCCACGTTGCTTTATCTTTACCGAGATAATTTTGTAATGCTTTTTGTCCCCAAGGACAATTGATTGGATTACTAATCGGACTAAATGCCGTCACGGAACGATAGC
>JABSRY010000569.1 GCA_013214985.1 Hyphomicrobiales bacterium | reverse complement strand
TTAAACTAAAATAAAAAATACGCGCAACCTAGCTTAAAAGTTACGCGTATATAATTTTTGGAATATTAAAGCGCAGCTTCTAGTTCTGGCAATGCTGTAAACAAATCTGCAACCAAACCATAATCCGCTACTTGGAAAATAGGCGCATCTTCATCTTTATTAATTGCCACAATAATTTTACTGTCTTTCATACCCGCCAAATGCTGAATGGCACCTGAAATACCCACTGCGATATATAAATCTGGGGCAACCACTTTGCCTGTTTGGCCTACCTGATAATCATTTGGTACAAAGCCTGCATCCACCGCAGCGCGTGATGCGCCAATAGCTGCGCCTAATTTATCAGCCACTTTTTCGATTAGAGCAAAGTTTTCGCCGCTGCCCATGCCACGTCCACCAGAGATAACAATTTTAGCCGATGCTAATTCTGGGCGCTCTGAAGTTGATAATTCGGCTTTAACGAATGATGAATTACCCGCATCAGCAATTGCTGAACCAACAACAATTTCGGCACTGCCATTAAGCTCTGCCGTTGCAAAAGCGGTCGTTCTGACGGTAATAACTAATTTAGTGTCTGATGTTTCTAGCGTCTGAATGGCATTACCCGCATAAATTGGGCGTGCAAAACTTGTTGCCGATTTAACCTCAATAATATCTGAAATTTGCATCACATCTTGCAACGCAGCGACGCAAGGTAAAAAGTTTTTGGCCGTGGTGGATGCCGCCGCGATAAGCGCGCTATAATCGGCCATTAGGCCATTTATCAATGCGGTTAAATTTTCTGCCAATGGGTGTGCATATGCGCCATCATCTACCAAAATTACTTTTGAGATGCCCGCAATTTTTGCCGCTTCATCTGCGACAGTAGCACAGCCAGAACCCGCTACAATTGCATGAATATCTTCACCGTTAAATGCCGCAATTTCGCTGGCAGCAGTAGCAGCTTTTAATGTGGCTTCATTTACGCTTGTGCCATCATGTTCAACATATAATAAAATGCTCATTATATTGCTCCTACTTCTTTAAGTTTACTGACTAATTCTGCAACATCGGCAACTTTAATACCTGCAGCCCGTTCGGCAGGCTCGGTAATCGATAAAATGGTGTGTCGCAGTGTTAAATCTACGCCATAATCTTCGGGGGTTTTTTCATCCATTGGTTTACGCTTGGCTTTCATAATATTGGGTAAGCTTGCATAACGTGGCTCATTAAGCCTAAGGTCTGCCGTTACAATAGCGGGGGATGTAATAGAAATCGTTTCTAGGCCGCCATCAACCTCGCGAGTTACTAGTATCTTATCGCCATCAATTTCTATTTCGGATGCAAATGTTGCTTGGGGGCGGCCCGTTAATGCTGCTAACATTTGGCCTGTTTGGTTGCTATCATCATCAATTGCTTGCTTGCCTAAAATTACCAAATCTGCGCCTACTTCTTCGGTTATTTTTGCCAATATTTTGGCCACTGCCAAGGGTTCAACCACAGCATCCGTTTTAACCAAAATAGCGCGGTCGGCGCCCATTGCTAGCGCGGTGCGCAATGTTTCTTGGCATTTCTGTACGCCAATAGAAACGGCGATAATTTCATCTGCTTTGCCTGCTTCTTTTAAACGAATAGCCTCTTCAATCGCAATTTCATCAAATGGGTTCATGCTCATTTTAACATTGGCAATGTCTACACCCGTACCATCGGCTTTTACACGGACTTTAACATTATAATCGACAACCCGTTTTACAGGCACTAAAATTCTCATATTATATCCTCTACTGGCATTTAGCCTGTACGATTTTCTTCAGAAGGGTGCGTAAACTTAACTTTATAGAAATAACCTGTCAATCATTCAAATCACGTCAATCAACAATATTATCTCACAAGGTTAGTACAAATATGCATTACTAAGCACAACGTATATAATGCCAAGTTATTTACTAAACACAACGTATATAATACCAAGCTATTTACTAAATAACCTAAATATGGATGGGTCAATTTGTTTGCGATTAAACAAAAATATATAAACAGCACCAAACACAAAACCGCCAATATGCGCCCACCAAGCAACCCCTTGATCGCTAGCGGATAGAGTTTCATATATTTGATAAGCAAACCAAGCGCCAATTGCCAACCATGCAGGAATTTTAACCGGCACAAGCCAAAAAACCAATATCCAAATATGGGCTTTAGGGTAAAGCAAAAGATAGGCCGCACCAATGGCACTTACCGCGCCCGATGCACCCACTAATGATAAATCAGAATCCATC
>JABSRY010000568.1 GCA_013214985.1 Hyphomicrobiales bacterium | reverse complement strand
TAAGACCATATTCATTGAATCTGAAGAGAAAATGCAACAGTTAGCCGTTAAATTAGCCGATTTGTCGCAAAAAGGCGATGTGTTTTTATTAGATGGTGAGTTAGGTGCGGGCAAAAGCTTTTTCTCTCGGCAATTTATAAAGCATATTGGGCGTAAGCAAGGGTATGATATTAAAGAAGTGCCAAGCCCAACATTTACTTTGGTGCAAACTTACGACCAGTTACAGCCCGCTATTTGGCACTTTGATTTATACAGATTGTCTTGTGCGGACGAAGTTTATGAATTGGGATTAGAAGAAGCGGCTAAAAATGCAATCTGTTTAATTGAATGGCCTAGCCGTTTGGCAGACGACCTGCCTGAAAATACGCTTAATATATTTTTTAAGCATGATGGTTTAGAGAGCCGAAACTTAGAGTTTGTTCTAAATTCACATTGGGCAACGCGGCTAAAACACTTGTTTTAAGGGTTACTAAATGCCAGAGATATATAATATTCCTGCTGGGTATAGTTTTTTGCGAGAGTTGGCACGTGCTATATTATCGCGTAAGTTACCTTGCCTAGCAAATATGGATACGAATAATTTAAGCCAAGTTTTGATATTGCTACCAACTCAACGCGCATGCCGTGATTTGCGGGAAATATTGTTTGAGGAAAACAATAAGAAGGCATTGATTATGCCAGAGATTAAAGCATTCGGTGCGCTCGAGGATGAGTGGGTTGCGGTTAATAGTGACCATTCACAAGTTGCTGAAATATTTGATATTGAACAGGCAATTGCACCTTTAGAACGGCATTTAATTTTAGCAAAATATATTAGTAAATTATCGTCATTGGGCGGTATTGACGGCCGATTAAACCTAGAAAACCCTGCTATGGCATTGCATATGGCAAAAGATTTGGCCAAATTATTTGACAGTGTGTTAATCGAAGAAGCTGACCCAAGTAAATTTGAGCAATTAGTAGAGGCTGAGTTTGCCGAAAACTGGCTATTAATTACCAAATTTTTGGATGTGGTTTTTAAAACCTGGCCAGATGTATTGGCAGAGGTTGGCAAGGTTGATCAGATTGTTCGGCGGCAAAAACTAATGCAATTGGAACTTTTGCATTTGCAAAATAAAGAAGTTGAAGGCCAAGCTAGGCCGATTATAGCAGCGGGTTCAACCGCTTCGGTGGCGGCAACCAAGAAATTTTTATCAGGTATATTAGGCCTATCGCAAGGCTGTGTTATTTTATCTGGCCTTGATACTTATATGGATGAGGAAAGTTGGGAAGAAGTTTCACTTGCCCATCCGCAAAATAACCTTAAAAACTTTTTATCGCATGCTAATGTTAAGCGAGAAGACGTGTTGCCTTTACCGTCTTTAAACATTGCAGATGACGATGCTCTAACTTTAAGAGCACAGATTGCCAGCGAAATGGTGCGCCCAACTGCAACATCCCATATGTGGCATAACTTGCCTGAAAAATTTAATAAACGGACCTTAAGTGATGCTATATCGGGCAATGTGGAATTGGTTGAAGCTAATAATGTTCAACAAGAAGCCATTATTATTGCCCTGATGATGAGAAAAGCAGTTGAAGATAAGCAAAAGGCTGCGTTGATTACGCCTGATAGGCAGTTAGCCAGAAGAGTGCAGAATGAGCTTAAACGTTGGAATATTCATGTTGATGATTCAAGTGGTGTGCCGCTAAGTGATACGCCGCCAAGTATATTTTTGAAACATATTATTGATGTGCAATTGCACGAATTTAGCCCTTCATCACTATTAAGTTTGTTAAAGCACCCATATTTTAGAACAAAATTTTCTATGGATATGGACAGGATATCTGCCCAAAAAGCTATATATGCGCTTGAACTTATCTTATTGCGTGGTGTACGCCCTGCAAAAGGCATTGATGGCTTATTGAATGTATTACAATTAAAGTTCATTCAAAAATTTGAAAAAAATGATGACTATCAATACCAACATAAAATGGTCAAACAGTTAGAGCAACAAGATTGGCAATTGGTTAAACAATTACTTGAAAATTTGGCCAAGCTGTTTGCATCATTTGATATTAAAAAATCAGATAATTTTGCTGTTATTTTTGCTAAACATTTAAAGATAGCCGAACAGTTAAGCTTAATAGACTCAAATGAAAACTCCATTATTTGGCAATCCAATGAAGGGGAAGCATTAGCCCAATTGAGTAGCGAAATATTGCAAAGCCAAGAAAATTTTGAAAAAGTAAATATTAGTGAATATGAAGCCCTGTTAGCCAACTTAATGGCA
>JABSRY010000567.1 GCA_013214985.1 Hyphomicrobiales bacterium | reverse complement strand
TTTTCCTCGTCCGGTTAAAAACCAGTCAAGCAAAAATTGTAGCTTAAGTCACTGTCTCATTATTGGGGACTACCTCATTTAGTGCGTCTAATATAATATTAGTTTTTGATAGCCACTGAGTATTTAATTTTTTGGATGAACGCTAAAGTAAATAGATATATTTACCTCGCCTAAACTATTTACGCTATCAGTTCCCTCGTTAATCAATCGCAAAACTAAAGTAGTGGTTTTGTTGTTTTTGTTTATCTGCTTATCTGCGATTAGATAATTTTGTATTTGATTTTTTATATATAACTTTAAGGGATATTATTATGATGAAATCTAAACTGGCGTTAATTTTAATTGCGTCTACGGTTTTGACGGGTTGTTTAACGAGTGAGCCTTTAACCCCAGAGCAACGAGCGGTTAAAGATGCCAAACAGGTCAAAGCCCAAAAGGTTGATGATTTATTTTCAAATAAATATTGCAAAGTTATTGCTTTGGCAAAAAGCTATATGGATAAAAACAAGGAAGATTTGGGTAATTATGTAGCAAACCCACAATGTATATATTTTAAAGAAAATAGGACATTAAAAGGCTATGTAAAAGAAAAGCAAAATACTGGAAATATTGCACTCATAATGAATTTCGCCCAAAATGCCAAAGAAACTGGTAATTTATTAAGAGCGTTGTCGGCTAAAATACCTGAACATGTTGTTGCCATGGGGAAGGTAGCAAAAGGGCAATATAAAAAAGTATATTCGCACGGCGTTAGCGAAACATCTATGTTATATGTTAGCAAAACCGACGAGTTTAAGAAGTTGGTAAAGCTGCATACTGACTATGCAAAAAGGAAGAAAGCTTAAAGGTTTAGTTTAAGTAAACCCCGTCATTGATTAACTCGATTTTGGAGTTAAACCTGAACTAGAAGCGCCGTAAAAAGCGATTCTAGTTCAGATTGTTACGCGTTTAACGTGAATCAAATCATCAACTTAAACTTAGCATTTATTTTAAGCATCTGCGATAATGCCGCGTTTAATTTGATCATCTTCTATGGATTCGAACAATGCTCTAAAGTTGCCCTCCCCGAAGCCGTCATCGCCTTTACGCTGAATGAATTCAAAGAAAATTGGGCCAATTTCTAGGCCAGAGAAAATTTGTAATAACACACCGCTTGCTGGGTCGCCATCTATTAGGATCCCCAATTTTTCGGCTAATTCTAAGTCTTCATCTTGATGCGGCAATCGCTTTGGTGTTTTGACATAATATGCATGTGGTGGTGCGGGCATAAATGCCATGTCGACTTTATGCATATCGCTGACGGCTTTATAAATGTCATCGCAACCGCAGGCTACATGTTGAATACCTTCGCCATTATAATCGCGTAAATATTCTTCTATTTGGCTAATATCATCGGTGCTTTGGTTAATCGGAATACGAATCTTGTTACATGGGCTTGTCAGCGCTTTAGAAACTAGACCCGTAAGTTTGCCTTCTATATCAAAATATCTAATCATGCGGAAGTTGAACAATTTTTCATAGAATTTTGACCATTTTTCCATATTACCGCGAAACACATTATGGGTTAAATGGTCGATATAGGTAAAGCCCTTGCCTTTGGGGCTTTCGTGTTTTTCGTTGATCCATTCATAATCATGGTCGTAAACCATTGAGACTTTGCCTGCATCATCAGCGCCATATTCATCTATAAAATATAGCAATGCGCCACCAATGCCCATTATTGCAGGGGCATCGACACATTTATCATCACCCGCATAGGCTTCTGCGCCATTTTTTACGGCTGTTTCAAATGCATATTTTGCATCTACGACACGGAATGCCATTGAAGAAGCGCATGGGCCGTGAATTTTAACAAAATCAGCGCCGAAGCTATCTTTATCGGCATTTAGTAAATAATTTATATCGCCCTGCCGGTAAAGCGTAATATCTTTACGCTTATGTTTAGCAACTGGCGACATGCCCATTTTAGTAAAAAGTGTATGTAACTTATCTGGGTTATTGCTTGAAAACTCTACAAATTCAAAGCCATCTGTGCCCATTGGATTGTCT
Organism: Hyphomicrobiales bacterium; assembly: GCA_013214985.1. Taxonomy (GTDB): domain Bacteria; phylum Pseudomonadota; class Alphaproteobacteria; order Rhizobiales; family OSC116; genus OCS116. The sequence goes on along the minus strand of JABSRY010000567.1, from coordinate 226 downwards.
TCAGTAATTTCTGTAGTTTTTACGTCGTGAGGATAGGGTCCCATTATTTGCCGCCTTAGGTTAATAGTTTTATTTGTAACTATATATAGACTAGTTTAAATTGAGTGAAATATCCTTGTTGATTTAAAGCTGTCTTACGATTTTACGCAATAATATTGTGTTAAACAGGGCATATGACGCAGAAAATTACGTTATAAATTTAGAGATAAAAAACTTAACGATTTTG
>JABSRY010000566.1 GCA_013214985.1 Hyphomicrobiales bacterium | reverse complement strand
ATCACCCTTCATGCGGCCATGTACCAAGCCAACTTGTCCTGGGTAGCTGCTGCTAAGCATAGCAAACCTATCTTCAACGTTGGATAATGGCATCAGTTCACTTTCTTCAACCAAAGGGCAAATCCAGTATATACGTTGCCCATCATTAAGCGCACGTGCCGCTGCGCTCATAATGTCGCCCAGTTTTTCAAGCGGCATAGCCACGGTCTTAATTGGCTTTCGACCCGCTGGTTTTTCAGTCAATTTAGAAACACTCATGTCGCCATAATTTGTTAAAACCAAAGTTCGAGGAATAGGCGTTGCAGTCATCACCAATAAATCGGTTTTTTGCCCTTTATTCTGCAATGCTAACCGCTGATGCACTCCAAATCTATGTTGCTCATCAATAATTGCTAGCCCTAAATTTTTAAAATCAACATCAGCCTGAAATAAAGCATGCGTGCCAATTAAAATATCAATTTCATGGTTGCCTAATCGTTCAAGCAATTTTTGACGCGATTTGCCTTTGTTTCTCCCAGTTAAAATTTCAACATTTAGCCCTAGTTTTTCGCATAGGGGCAACATAAATTCAAAATGTTGTTGTGCTAATATGCCAGTTGGCGCCATAATAGCGGCTTGATATCCCGCTTCAACCGCGTGCAGCATTGCCATCATTGCGACAATGGTTTTACCACTGCCCACATCACCTTGTAGCAGCCTAACCATCCGCTGTTCGTTCGCCATATCGAGCTTTATCTCGTCAAACGATGTTTTTTGTGAATTGGTTAGTTCAAATGGCAGCAAATTAATCAACTTCGCGTTTAAATCGCCTTTAGCACTAATTTGCACACCCTTAATTGCCACCAATTGCTTTCGAGTTAAAGCCAGCGCCAGTTGGTTGGCCAATATTTCGTCAAATGCAATACGCTGCCTGTAAACGCTATCCATAGCCACTATCTCAGGCTCATTCGCTAAATGCATATTAACAATCGCATTGTTAAAACTCGGCCATTTTTCACGGTCAATAAGCGGTTTATCCAACCATTCTGGCAAATTGGGCAGTTTATCAATTAGCTGTTTAATAGATTTGCGCAATGTTTTACCCGCAAGCCCAGCAGTCATGGGGTAAACAGGTTCAAGCATTGGCAAGTTTTTCATCTCCTCTTCACTGGCCATAAAGTCAGGGTGGTTTATTTGTAGCTGACCATTATAATTTTCAATTTTCCCGCCAATATATCGCGTACTACCTTCAGGCAGTATGGTCTTTAAATAATCACCGCGCGCTCTAAAAAAGCTCAAAATTAAGTCACCTGTTTCATCAAAACAGTTAATTCGGTACGGTATACGGTTATTATGCCTTGGTGGTGCAATATGTTGCCCAATGGTTAGTTTAATAGTCGTATATTGCTCATTTGTTAACTGCTCAACGGTTGGCCTTTGCCTTCTATCCTTATAACCGGTCGGTAAATGAAACAATAAATCTACATATCGCGCAGTTTGGTTGGGGTCAATAGAACGACCCACCAGTTTGTTAATATTTTGCGCAACCTTTGGCCCGACACCAATAAGCGCAGTAACCGATTTGAAAAAATAATTTAAAATATCTGGACGCATATAAACGACACCCCTTTACCGATACATTCTTATAAACAAAAGGTGAACATTAATCAACAATCTTCGATATATTTGATGGACATAATATATAAAAATGCTTATAAAGCATGCAAAGCCTCATCATTTTTATACGGATAAGACCATGCAAGATATTGAAATATATAAAAAAAAATTAATGTTCAGAGCATGGCATCGTGGCATGAAGGAGTTGGATTTATTAATGGGCACATTCGCTCAAGATGAATTAACCAATCTAAAAGGTGATGAATTAGAACAATTTGAACGCCTAATAGATGCCGAAGACAATGATTTGCTTAATTATTTCAATGGCAAAGAACCTGTAACAGATGCACTCGCAGGCAGCGTGTTTGATCGTATAAAAGCCCAAGTTTTTACACCCGATCGCTATGGTAAGAATCTTTAATATCCATGTTAAATAATGTAATTAAATTATCAAATCACAATGTCATAAGTTCTGTTCCAGAAGGTGCAGACGCGCTACTATTCGCAAAAATTTGGCAGCAAAAAATATCCGAAAATAATGATGTTAACGATGTTGTTTTTATAGCAATAGATGATCAGCGCCTAAATGCATTGGTCAACGCGCTTAAATTCTATTTACCTACAGAAAATCTTCTTACAATTCCTGCTTGGGATTGTTTGCCTTATGACCGAGTTTCTCCTTCATATA
>JABSRY010000565.1 GCA_013214985.1 Hyphomicrobiales bacterium | reverse complement strand
TATAGAAGATAAGCAAGGTGTAACAGATGCTGTTCAAACGGCGAAAAAAACTACATTTAAAACAGAAGTTTCGTAATTTTTTTGTACCCGCAAAAGGTATTAAACGCGGATTCACATATATTTGGCGAAGAATTTGGCGCATCAATGCAACACCTTATGCTATCGCTTTTGGTTGCGCAGCTGGTGCTTTTGCCTCTTGCACCCCTTTTTTAGGGTTTCACTTTGTTATTGCCGCAATAATTGCCTTTATTTTCAGAGCCAATTTATTGGCGTCTGCTTTAGGTACAGCTATAGGTAACCCACTTACATTTCCTTTTGTCTGGTTCATCATTCACAAAATTGGAAGATTCATTCTAAATTATAAGGACATTGATACGGACAAGGTGAAATTTGGTTGGCATATGTTTGATGGGGGTTGGTCTGAAACTTGGGTAATATTAAAACCAATGCTTATTGGCTCAGTACCTTTTGGTTTGCTCGTTGGTGGCGTTACCTATTTTTTGGTTTATCGCGCGGTTACCATATACCAAAATGCACGATCAAATAAATTTAAATCATAATAATTGATACTATATATAAAATTATTTAATATATAGGCCATTATCTTTACTTGAATATCAAGTCTTCATATTTATAGTCATAACTGAAATTATTAGAGAATAGTTATGGACAAATTTTTAAGACTTGGCGTTAATATAGACCATGTAGCCACCATTCGAAATGCTCGTGGTGGCATACATCCAGACCCGCTTAATGCCGCTATAATGGCTACAAAAGCTGGCGCAGATGGCATTACCGCTCATTTACGAGAAGACCGCAGACACATTAGTGATTACAAGATTACGTGCAGAAATTAATTTGCCCTTAAACTTAGAGATGGCCGTCACCGATGAAATGGGCGAAATTGCACTAAAACACCTGCCACACGCATGCTGCTTAGTACCCGAAAAAAGAGAAGAAGTGACAACTGAAGGTGGTTTAAATGTTACGGCCAATAAAGCTCGCATTAAAGAATTTACGAAAATGCTCCAGAATAATGGCATTCGTGTATCTTTGTTTATTGATCCAGATGAAGAACAAATAAAAGCATCATCCGAAGTTGGTGCAGATATTATCGAACTACATGTTGGTACTTATAGCCATGTTTATCTTAAGGGTAACAAGACTTTAATAAGCCAAGAGTTGCAAAAATTACAAGATTGCGCCACACTTGCTCATAGTTTAGGCCTAGAAGTACATGCTGGGCATGGGTTAGATTACGATAATGTAGGTGCCATATCTGCAATCCCAGAAATAGTTGAGTTAAATATAGGTCATTTTTTAATTGGTGAAGCCATATTTACGGGATTAGATGTGAGTATTAATAAAATGCGTGAATTAATGAACATAGGCCGCGCCACAATTTCTGGAAAATAAATGATAATTGGAATCGGTACCGACATTATTGAGGTTGCTAGAATTGCAAAATCTATCGCCCAATTTGGTGATCGGTTTCTGAAACGCAATTTCAGCAATGCTGAGATTGAAAATGCCAATAAATTAAAAAATTCAACACAATATTATGCCAAACGATTTGCCGCAAAAGAAGCATTTGCAAAAGCAATAGGCACAGGAATTGGCTCTAACGCTGCTTTTAAAGAGATATCTACCCTTAATAATAAACTAGGCGCACCCTATATAAAATTAGAGGGGCAAGCAAAAATGTATATCGATAATATTTCAAAACATAACAACAATAAAAAAATAAAAATTCATATAAGCCTAAGCGATGAAAAACTATATGCACAAGCATTTTTAATTTTAGAGATTGAATGATTTTTAAGTTGATTTTACCGCCTAAAATTCATACAACCTCCTTGGACGGAGCGTAGCGCAGTCTGGTAGCACACTTGACTGGGGGTCAAGGGGTCGGAGGTTCAAATCCTCTCGTTCCGACCATTTTATTTAAATTAAACAAGTAGTTAACTACTTATGACAACCTTGTTATTTCACTAGGTTGTCCAATATTTTGTAAAGTTGTCCAATTTAACTTTCTTTGTTCTTATAATCTTCCCATTTTTTAATAGCATTCAATGAAAGTTTGGTATGATCAAAATACTCTAAATAATGATCAATTGTATCATTTGACATGCCAGTAATTGCTGCAATTTCTTTCTTTGAACACTCGGCTTCATATAGTTTTTCGGTTGCTGACTTCCTCAAACCATGTAATGTGAGGTGGTCCCCAAATCTGCGACAGATTTAGTATTGATTTAAGCTACACTTTTCACTGACCAGTCATTGGG
>JABSRY010000564.1 GCA_013214985.1 Hyphomicrobiales bacterium | reverse complement strand
TCCGAGATCAAGTTACAGATAATTTCCGTATAATATCACATCAAGACTTTCGGGTCTTGGAGTGAGGCGTGTATACATTACTTTTTTTGCAAACATACGCGCAACAACAACCAAACATTCAAACAACAAAGTTGGTAAACGGCATAACAAAAGCATTCTTCGAACAGCTTTTGTTGGAAGAATTCACAAGCGAACGCGCCTTCATGTCCGATCAACTCGCAAATTCGACGACGATTGATGATTGGCGTAACATTAGAGAAAAAATAATTAAAGTATCGGGTTCAACACCTCGGTATGTGGCACATGGGTTAACTTACTATCAAGGTGAAAAGCTATTGGCTGCTGTCGATTTTTCAAGCCAAACTTTAAATCCCAACATCGTTATTTGTGGCTACTTACTTTGGGAACTTCCAAGCCCTAACAAAATCGAACTAACGCGTTTCGAGCAGAATATTGTATCAGTCGATCTCTTTCGTGCTATGCCACAACAAAAAGCGGCACAATTGATGACAAATTGGTGATGCCCCACAGCTACTATCGAAACCATTTTAGGGGTTTCTATACGGTAACAACCTGCTGTCAAACATCAATAATTTCAACCTCATAACCCCACAAATATTCAATATTTTTTAGCACTTTTTTAGCACTCGTATCATCCAACTTAATATCATTCTGCATAAAATGATGAAGCGTTAGTTTACGGTCGCCAGCAAGGTCTACTTTTGCAATTTGAATATTGACGTCAGATTTGCTCAATGTGTATTGCTCGGCAAGCAACTGACGGATTTCACGATAACCCTGCTCATTATGAATTGCAAAAACAGTCTGAAAGTTATTAGCCTTATTATCATTAATTGCAAAAAGCTTTAATTCGCGGATTAAATGCGGGCTTAAAAATTGCAAAACAAAACTTTCATCCCGATAATTAACCCAAGCGTCTTTTAATACATTAATGGGGTCTTTATTACCCGCAAAGTCGGGGAACCATTGATAATCTTCTTCGGTCGGTTCATTGCATATTCGTTCAATATCCATCATCATAGAAAATCCCATCTTATAGGGGTTAAGCCCAGAATAATATGGCGAGTCAAAATCGGGTTGGGTAAGGACATTGGTGTGGCTGGTTAAAAATTCCAACATATTACCTTCGCTTATTAGCCCTTTGTCAAATAGTCGGTTTAGGATGTAATAGTGGCAATAACAGGCGCAGCCCTCATTCATTAATTGTGTTTGCTGTTGTGGGTAAAAATATTGCGCTATATTTCTTACAATATGCAATATTTCACGTTTCCACTCTGGTAAAATTGGGCTGTGTTTCTCTAAAAAATACATGATATTTTCTTGGGGCAAAAATAAATTCTCTAACGAATCTTCACCAACAATATCATTAGTTTCAACATCTTTTTTATCACCGGGTTTTACTGGTAGTGTACTCCATATAGGGTTAAATTTTTTTTCTTCATATAGTTGCCTTGCATGCAGTTTATCGGCTTCAAATTTCAAATCTCGCTTATCGCGGGAATAATAGTTCACACTTTTATTCTGAATAGAATGAGCTGCATCTAAGGTTAGTGTAACTTCATTAGTGCCGTATAATTCTTCACATTGTTGAATATATTTTTTGGCAAAATGTAAATAATCCAAAATCATGTCTGCGTTTGTCCATTGCTTAAACAAATGATTATTATAGAAAAAATGATTATGCCCAAAGGCCGCATGTGCCATGACCAATGTTTGCATGGTCATGCTGTTTTCTTCCATAATATAACAGATACACGGGCTAGAATTGATAACAATTTCATAGGCTAATCCAGAGCGACCCTTCCTGTAATTTTCAGAATTATAGATGAATTTTTTGCCAAATGACCAATGATTATACATAAGCGGCATGCCAACAGAAGAGTAACAATCTAACATTTGTTCGGCAGTAATGACCTCGATCTGAATCGGATAATAACTTAAGCCGAGTTCCTCATCCGCAATTTGTTTAATCGCCTCAAAGGTAACGTTAATTGAATCAAAATTCCAATCGTCATCCGTAAACAACAAGTCAGTTTTGGCTTTATTAGAAGTTTTTACCATACTAATCCCTCAACTTTTTTGGGCTGAATAAATCATGTAATACAGAAAATATTTGACTTTCATGCGTTACACGATTCATCGCCAATTTTGGATTTTTAAGATGAACTTGTTCATAGGCTTTCCATAAAAGGGAAACATTTCTATCTTCATTAAAAATTTGTTGTTCTTGTAAATCCCAAATTTCGATATAGGCAAAATATTGGCATT
>JABSRY010000563.1 GCA_013214985.1 Hyphomicrobiales bacterium | reverse complement strand
TAAAAATTCTGTAGACCCAGTTTTCTCTCTAATATCAAACCAAATAGTTTCTTCTGCAGCACTACCAGAGCCACTCCAGTTTGCACGCGCTTTAGCCCGTTGCTCGTCCATAGCTACATTAAACCCATCTTTATCAACGGTCATCTTACGTTCCCTTAACGCATCAATCGTTAAATCCAACGGAAATCCATATGTATCATAAAGTTTAAACGCAACATCACCTTTTAAGGCATCCCCTTCATTCAGTTTTGCAGTTTCTTCATCTAAAATCCGCAACCCTTTATCGAGGGTCTTTTTAAAACGTGTTTCCTCAAGTTTCATTGTTTCGCTTATTAACGCCCGAGCGCGCACAAGTTCAGGAAAAGCCTGCCCCATTTGAGTAATTAATGAAGGTAATAACTTATACATCATAGGGTCTTTAACACCCATCATTTCTATATGACGCATTGCACGGCGCATAATACGGCGCAACACATAGCCACGTCCTTCGTTTGAAGGCAATACACCATCCGCTATCAAAAAACTAACACTACGTAGATGATCCGCAATTACGCGATGCGACACATTGTGTGATCCCTTAATATCAACACCACTAAATTCAGCAGATGCAGCAATTAGGGCGCGCATTGTATCTGTTTCATAATTGTCGTGGCTGCCTTGTAGCAACGCAGACAAACGTTCAAGCCCCATGCCAGTGTCAATAGATGGCTTAGGCAAATCAACCCGCGAGCCACTCGTTTGATTGTCATACTGCATGAATACAAGGTTCCAAATTTCAATAAAACGGTCACCATCTTCATCTTTAGAACCAGGAGGGCCACCCCAAATATGATCGCCATGGTCGTAAAATATTTCAGAGCATGGCCCACATGGGCCTGTATCACCCATCGACCAAAAATTATCATTAGTGGCAATCCGTATAATTTTATCGTCAGAAAGCCCTGCTATTTTCTTCCATAAATTGGCTGCTTCGTCATCCGTATGATATACAGTAATTAAGAGTTTATCTTTATCTAGACAATATTCTTTGGTTAACAATTCCCATGCCAAATAAATTGCTTCTTCTTTAAAATAATCACCAAATGAAAAATTACCCAACATTTCAAAAAATGTATGATGCCGCGCGGTATAACCAACGTTATCTAGGTCATTATGTTTACCACCCGCCCTCACACATTTTTGTGACGTAGTTGCCCTAAGATGTTTTGGTGTCTCAACACCCGTAAATATGTTTTTAAATTGATTCATACCGGCGTTAGCAAACATTAGGGACGGGTCATTCAGTGGAACTAACGAACCAGAAGCCATTTTTTGATGACCATTTTTTTCAAAAAAATCTAAAAACTTACTACGAATTTCATTTACAGTTGACATGCGTTCACTCATCTTAACCAATTAATGGCGCTTCTAATTAAATCTAATATGCTTATAACCAGTAAAACCAATGATTTCAACGTCAAAACTAAAAAAGGAGATGTTTAAATCTCCTTTCAAATCAGTAATTATTTTTAAAAACACCTAGCCAATATTCAATTTTTCCACATTAGCGGCATCTTTAGTTTTTTTGGGTTCTTTAATCACACCATTCAACCCAGCCTTATCCTTTATTAATTTCTCAATTGTATCAGCAATATCAGGGTGATCCCCTAAGAATTTTTTAGCATTTTCACGTCCCTGTCCAATTCGTTGGCTGTCATATGAATACCAAGACCCCGATTTTTCAACCACACCTTGTGCAACACCCATATCAACCAGCTCACCAAGCTTAGAAATCCCTTTACCATACATAATATCAAATTCAACAAGCTTAAACGGAGGGGCAACCTTATTCTTAACCACTTTAACTTTTGTCAAATTGCCAACAATTTCATCTTTAATTTTAATTGCCGCACTTTTACGAATATCCAACCGAACAGAAGCATAAAACTTTAGTGCATTACCACCTGTGGTCACTTCAGGGTTACCAAACATGACACCAATCTTCATACGAAGTTGGTTGATAAAAATCACCATTGTATTTGATTTCGAAATACTACCCGTAAGTTTACGTAAAGCTTGGCTCATTAAACGCGCTTGCAAACCAGGCAAACTGTCGCCCATTTCACCCTCAAGCTCCGCCCGAGGCGTCAACGCAGCGACCGAATCTATAACTAACACATCAAGCCCACCAGAGCGCACTAACGTATCCGTAATCTCCAAGGCTTGCTCGCCATTGTCAGGTTGAGAAATCAACAATTCATCCAAATCAACGCCCAGTTTTCTAGCATAAAGTGGGTCAAGCGCATGTTCTGC
>JABSRY010000562.1 GCA_013214985.1 Hyphomicrobiales bacterium | reverse complement strand
GCGCCCGATGCACCCTCTAATGTTAATTCAGAATCCATCAGCATAATCGCTTGGAGTAAAGCGGCTGCAACACCACCTAATATATAGAATAATAAATATTGAGCCCGCCCCAATGCGAGCTCTATATTATCGCCGAACACCCACAAAATAAGCATATTACTAACCATATGCATTAAACCGCCGTGTAAAAACATATAGCTGATTAGGGTAAGATCGGCAGCAATGCTAAATATAGTTTCATCTATATAATTATTGCCCCACAAAACACTCGGTATTAAGCCAAAGCCAATGGTAATTATGGGGTCAACTTCGGCAAATATCCCGCCCTGAAAAAACAAATAAACCACAACGTTAATGGCGATTAAACCAATGGTAATATAGGATTTGTGGTTTTTATGGGTTGGGTTTTCATCTGCAATTGGAATTGCCATATAATGCCTTACTGTTTAACGGTTTTTTGCGGGTAACCAAAGAATATCGCCTTTGCCAGCATTTACATTCTCATAACGGCTTAATACAAAAAACAAATCGCTCAAACGGTTAAGATATTTAAGACATTCAATATTAACACGATCACCATTTTGCGCCAATAGATTAGCCACAAAGCGCTCGGCACGGCGGGTAATCGTGCGGCAAATATGCAGCTGCGCCGCTAATTTTGTGCCAGATGGCAATACAAAACTGCGCAAAGGTTCAAGATTTTCGTTAAACTCGTCGATTAAATTTTCGAGCTTATGGGTTTGTGTTTCAATAATACGCAATGCCTGATCGGGCTTCTCATCGGGTGTTTTAGGCGTTGATAAATCGGCACCTAAATCAAACAAATCATGTTGAATATACTGCAGTAAAGCCCGCAATTTAGGGTTATGATCGGCCATTAAACTGGCCATGCCCACAAATGAATTAAGCTCATCTACTGTGCCATAGGCTTCTATTCGTATATCAAATTTAGCAACTTCAGCACCCGAGGTTAGCCTTGTTGTGCCTCTATCACCCGTTTTGGTGTAAATTTTATTAAGTTTGACCATTAAGATTGCCGCCTATGCACCACTATTTTTAAAGAAAACTACAAAGACAATGACAATAACTAACAACATAGCTTGTACGCCAACACGCCAGCGCATCATATTTTGCGACTTAACCTTTTGGCCGCCTCTAAGCATAGTCCAAAGCCCGACACTAAGCACAATTATCAAAAGCGCCATTGCCACATAAACCACATAGATAAAATTATCACCCATAACTAAATTCCATTAAATTTGAATTATGTGTTTTTAGCACGGTTTTTAAAATTCAAAAACTAAAAATTAATCAATGAACCAGTTTAATAAAGCGATTAATGCATTTGGTTGATTATTTTCTTGGTGGTTAAATGCACCGTTATGCCCGAAATTAAAGTCGCAAAAATGGGCACAATAATTAAATATAAATATTGATAGGGTGATAAAGCAATTTGCCCAAATAATATTCTGGCTGCTGCAAGATTATCGAACTGAGAGGCATATATAATATTAATCATCAAACCCAATAGTAAAATAAACGCCATACAAATTAGCGCGCCGATTACCCCAGCTTTTAACCCCATCATTAAAAAATGATGCCGAACTTCTTTAGTGATAAAGCTTTCTTCTGCCCCTACTAGAAACAAAATTTCAATCGAGATTTTATTACTGTTTAGCGCTGCATCTGTAGCAAAAATTATAATGGTAACCGTAATACCCGCCACCAAAAACAGCACCGCATAAGCCGATATTTTTAGAATATTACCAATAGAAGATAAATGCGATAACCACCTTTTATGATCATCAACACTGGAGCCTGGCACAGCGCTTTTAAGCGCCGCATTTAGCTGATTTAGATTAACGCTTTCAGTTGCCGAAAATTCAATAGCAATAATAGCTGGAATGGGCAATTCATCTAAAATCGAAATTTCATTACCCTCTAAATCTTGCCCAATAATGCCATCGCCAATCCACGGTTCTAACAATTTTGCGGTTTCATTTTTGGTAAGTGGCTCTGCCTGAGCAATGCCTTTGGTCGCTCGGATAATCTCTAAAGCTGTTTTCATATCATCATCAGAATTACGCTCTGGCGATGGAATAATTTGAACGGTGGCCTGTTTGCCTATATCCCGTGTCCACCCATCGACCGACGATTGCACTAATAAAAGCGAAACAATTGCAAGCCCTGCCAAAAAGCACATAGCAATAATAATAAATAAAATGCTTTTACCAATAATTGTATCGCGTGGGATAATCGGTGATAATTTTGAAGGTGGGTGGGCATGGGCGGTCTCTTG
>JABSRY010000561.1 GCA_013214985.1 Hyphomicrobiales bacterium | reverse complement strand
TACAATTACCACCACATTATCGTGCTTTAATTCTTTAAAATCATTTTGATCGAACAATGTTGGCAAGTCAGAAAAATAGCCTTCTTCGCGTGCTATATCGATGATGCGCCAAAGCGAGCGCCCTGCAATAACCACTTGCTTATTGGCTGCATCGGCGGCCTTAATGATAGAATATACACGTGCTGCATTAGATGCAAAGCTGGTAACCGCAATACAGCCCGATGCATTTTTAATCGCATCTTCTAGTCCCTCGCCTACTTCAAACTCGGTTGGGGATTTGCCAGATTTAAACACATTTGTACTGTCGCCGACTAAAGCAAGTACGCCTTCTTTACCAAGCTGTTTTAGCCTTGCAACATCTGTTTTTGTGCCAATTACAGGGTTATCATCTAACTTCCAATCTCCCGTATGTAAAACAGTGCCAAGGTCTGTTGTAATGGCCAAGGCATTTGCTTCTGGGATTGAATGGCTTACCGGAATAAACTCGACAGAAAAAGGCCCGATATCGACGACATCACCTTGGTTTACATCGATAAATTCGACATCGTCTGCAAAATCGGTTTCGGCAATTTTTCGGCTAATGAGGTTAGCCGAAAATGGTGTCGCATAAATTGGCGCATCTAATAATGGCCAAATTTTATCTAATCCACCCTGATGATCTTCGTGTGCGTGGGTTATAAAAATACCCAATAAATTGTCTAATTCTTCTTCAATAAATGAAATATCTGGCATGATGGATTCAATGCCTGGTTGGCTATCATCTGCAAATGCGATGCCGCAATCAACCATAATCCACTTGCGATCATTTTTTGTACCAAACCCGTATAAATACATATTCATACCGATTTCGCCAACGCCGCCTAGTGGCACATATAAAAATTCATTTTGGTTTTTAGCACCCATATTATTTTAAGCTTTCTATCTAATCTTATACCAACTGATATGTTGGATTAATTATATGTGACCAATAAAAATGTCACCTGCTGTAATTTGATGAATTTCACCTGCCTCATCACGCAGAATTAAAATACCGTCTTCATCTAGTCTTTCGAATACACCATAAATGCTCTGGTTGGGAAGCCTTGCCGTGATTTTACCCCCAAGACCTATTGCATTGGCGAGCCAAATTTTGCGAATTGAAGCAAAATTCTTGCCTTCTGCCCATAAATCAAAATAGGTAGCAAAATTTTGAACCAAAGATGAAAGGATGGTTTCGATTTTTATCGGTTTATCCAATTCGGAATTCGTGCATAATTGAGACAAAGCGCTTGCCGAAAAATCACCGTCGCTTGGAATATTGTCGATATTCATGCCAATACCAATTGCCAAAACGCTATCGGCATTATCCTTAATAGTAAAACTTTCAATTAAAATGCCCGCCAATTTGCGCCCCTGTACCAAAATATCATTTGGCCATTTCAAACCTATATGTTGGTGTTTATCGGCATCTGCAAATTCGCAAACCGTTTTATGGGCTGCAATTGCCATAACAAAGGCCAATTGAGCGACATTTTCTTTTGGTGCTTTGCTTGATATTAAAATTGTCGCGGTCAACGTATCATTTGAGGATAGCCAAACACGCCCGTTACGCCCCTTACCATGGCTTTGATTCTTGGTAAATATAAGCATAGGCCCAAACTCGCCCATTTGGGCAAGTCTATAGGCTTGTTTGTTAGTAGAATCTAAAGTTTCAAATTCTGCAATGGCGTAGCCATCGGGCATATTAACGGTCATCATAAACCTAAAAAGCGGATGTGGGGCATCCGCCAATATAAATGTAACTTTTTAGTTTAGCGATTGTGCTGCATTTTTTGCCAATTCCACCAATGTAGACGGGAAAACAGTAAAGAATATTGTAAACAATGTCACAAAACCTAATACCAGTTTAAGCTCAATTGACATTGGGTCAAACTTTTCTTTACTCTCATCAAAATAAATTACCTTGATAATACGCAAATAATAGAATGCCGCAGGCACTGATGCCAAAATACCGATGATAGCTAATGGCCATAAGCCCTGATTAACCGCCGCAGAAAACACATCAAATTTAGCAATAAAGCCTGCCATTGGCGGCATGCCCATTAACGAGAACATAAATATTGTTAAAGACAGCGCAATGATTGGGTGGTTCTTCCACATGCCTGCAAGATCGCTAATACTCTCGAAACTATCGCCGCTGCGCTTCATACCCAAAATACATGCAAATACGCCTAGCGTGGTTACCAAATAAATAGACATATATACAACAACCGATTGGATGCTATCCCCCGCATTTGAATATGCGGCCATGCCTACCAACGCAT
>JABSRY010000560.1 GCA_013214985.1 Hyphomicrobiales bacterium | reverse complement strand
AAAAAAACAAATTTACCGCAATAAACAAAATCTTATGTTACATTTGGTCCTTCCCTAACAAACTACCCAACATATAGGCTATCAAGCTTATTATTATATGAATTGATAAGAGGCATCAAACCGAGACATGACCGTTGGTTTGACTATATCACTAAAAACTGCCCCATCATGCCTCCATCCTCGTGTTCGAGAATATGACAATGATACATATAAGGTATTTTAGGGTCGGAAAAATCTTCAAATTTAGCAATAATACGGACTGTTTCTTGGCTCATTACCAACACAGTATCCTTCCATCCACGTTCATTTTCTGATGGAGGGTTGCCATTACGAGATAATATTTGAAACTGAATATCATGAATGTGGAATGGATGCAGCAAATCAGAAGCATTAGATATTTCCCAAATCTCAGTATCTCCAAGATTGATGGTTTGGTCAATTCGCTCCATATCCATCTCTAAACCATTTATAGTCGCGTTCGACCCAATAAAGGAAAAACCTAGCTCCAATTTACGAGTTTTTACCGCTTGTTTTTCCTCGAGTTTATTTATTGTTGTTAATTTTTCGGGTAATTTTATAGTTGCCGATTCTGTTGGTGCACCAAGGTTGATTGTCAGAAGACTAGATGCTTTTTCATCCAACGCGTCTCGCATCCAAAACGGGTGTAAGTCGCTAGTTTCATCGGCATAATTTATCAATTCGACTTGACTGTTTTGTTGATCACTAAAATCTACAATAATCTCGGCACGCTCGGCCGAGGACAAAACCAAACGGGTTAATGCGACCGGTTTTTCGAGAAGGCCACCATCAGTGGCTATTTGATAAAATTTTCGATTGTCGCTAAACCCAAAATTAAATAAGCGCGCGTTAGAGCCATTTAGCAATCTAAAACGAACCAGTTGTGCTGGCGCTTCAAACACGGGAGTAACCAAGCCGTTAACCAGCAGATGATTACCTTTAACGCCGATATCATCAAATTCATAGGCAAGGCTACCATCTTCATTAAAGCTTTTATCCTGAATGATTAGGGGAATATCATCCACGCCGTATTCATTTGGTAATTTTGGCTCATTTTTTGGGTCCCTAACAATTAACAAGCCTGCCAAACCGCTGTATAATTGTTCTGCCGTTTTATCCAACAAATGTGGGTGATAGAAAAATGTAGCGGCTTCATTCATAATTTTAAACTGCGCTTGCCAAGTTGCCCCATCTTCAATTACTTGATATGGGCCACCATCTTGATCGGATGGAATATGCAAGCCATGCCAATGGGTTGTTGTTGCTACGCCCAAGCGATTGGTCACGTTAATAACCACTTCATCGTCTTTATTCATCACCAATGTTGGCCCCAACAGACCGCCGTTATAACCCTGAGTTTTTGCGGGTTTACCAACCACAAATTCATGACTACCTTTTTGCATGGTTAAATCAAAAAAAACTTTACCATCGACTATATCACCAGCATATAAAGGCGGAATAGACAATGGTTGCTTAATATTCAGATCAAGAATGACAGGTTGATCAAACCACTTATACCCAGTATAGCCAACCGCCAATATCGCGGTTGCACCAACAGATGCTTTCAATAAATTTCGACGGGATATTCTAAATGTTTTTGGCATATTTACCTTTAAAGTAACTCGAACAAGAAAATATTAATTCAAACTAATCGTATGTTATATTAGTCTTTAGAACTATGTAAGTGGGGTAGTTAGCGGGAAGGTGTGAAATGACACCCTAAGAGCTTAATACTTTTCCCCCTTAATCACGCAATTCTCCATCCAGATAATAATTTAATATTGAAAGTGACGATGCATAAATAGATTTATATTAAAGTCAAAGTAAATGGGTTTATTTATATCGCCCGATTGATAAAGAAGGTAATAGTGTCGGCTTTTATTTATCGCCAAGACCCAATGCTAAAGCAGCTAAACACTTTTTAGGAAAGGCTTTGCGCGGTCTTAAAGATTGACAAAAACCTTCAACTATCAATACAGACAAAGCGCCCTCATATGGCGTTGCCAATGAAAAATTAAAGAGAGAAGGTAAATGCCCAGAAGATTTGGAGCATAGACAAGTTAAATACCTAAACAACAGTCAAAATCTAAAAATACTCGGCCTGAATTGCTATTTACAACAGAGCCCCATTGCAAAACAAATGAAAATTGGAAGATCAACTATCTATAAATTACTCAAACAAACAAAATAAGAAAGTCCATTGGCTTTTGAACAATGAGGTAGTCCCCAATAATGAGACAGTGACTTAAGCTACAAATTTTGCTTGACTGGTCTATAACCAGACGAGGAA
>JABSRY010000056.1 GCA_013214985.1 Hyphomicrobiales bacterium | reverse complement strand
GTGGCAGAGTTTTACTCCGCCCGCAGTAATAAAACATTACCGCCTCTGTGGACTAGTTTTGCATTGCCGTTTACACTACTGACATATTTATTTCCTTTAATTGCCCTACACCGCGATCAATAGAAAATATTTTGAATATAAAAGCAACAAAAAAATACCCTTAGACCAAATGACGCACTGACGAATATTTTTAGACTAGGCTTAAGTTCACAAATCATCTATAGCGCCCACCTAATTTTTATATTAACCAGCAACTTGTACCTTCTAATAAATTTATTATAGCGACTACTATATATATTTAATTTATTTGCCACTTGGACACCACAATTATTTGCTGCACTTTTATACAAAATATAGCCAACTTTGGCATAAATTGTTTGAGCATATGAAACCCCAATATCCCCGTATTTTTCGGCTCCAATAATAAAATATGTGTCCAGAAAAAAATCATGAATTTTTTTATCAATTTTCTTTAAATCGCATGACTTAAACTTAACGTAGTTTTTCTCTGTCATGTTCATTTTGGATCGGGCAACCGCAAAACTCGACCGTCCATTCATTTTTTCAATAGAAGTTGGACGTCGACCAAGCCTATTAATTTTTAAAATAACATCATGAAGTTGTTTTTGCGTCCTTGCATCAACTTGTTTAAGATATTTTTTAACTTTTCTGGTAATAGAATTCGACAATCTAACTGCTAGTCTAACGGGTGTTACCTGTCTATTCAAATTAATACCCGTTTTTGTTTTTATAAGCTTTTTCATCTGTTTTTTTGCATTTTTCTTCAATTCGCTTTTAATTTTTTTATCCAATTTCTTTTTCAATTCATTGGCTATTCTCGCAGCATTTTTTACCGCGATGCGCTTTAAAAGTTCACCGTGTTTTTGATCAAATTCAGCTTTCCGTTTTCGATTATTTTTGCAAACTCTTATTTCGTCCAGCTCCCATTTCTTCCTATTACAAACGGTTAGCGCCGAAGGAACACATGCCCTAGCCCAAACAAATACACCAGAACATACCGAATCATTATAAAATCCATATGCCCCAGTAAATTGTTTATAAGTGCCAATGAGACTCTTTTCACAAATACTCATGTCTTTAAGTGCTTTAGAAAGATACGTTTTATTATTTTGCTTAGCAATATATTCACACGAAAATTGTGCATTCGCCTGAATGGGCATAACCAAAATCGAACCAATTATAAAACTGTTTAGAATTAATAGATTGCCTATGTTTTATTCCCTTTCGACCAACATACGCCGTAAATAATTCTTGTCAAACCATACTCAAAAACACATATATATATTCCAGAATGGTTATTATAACGGTTCAAATGGCTACATAACTATAATTTTGACAACCCACATTAACCAAATAACATGTTAATTCACAGATGTGGCAATAAGTCCTACATTGCTGAACGACAATTATAAATTAGTCATTTAAATTTGAATATATTGATATATATCATGTGTTTATAATATTCTATTGCTAGATAGAATCAAGTTTTTATTAATTCATAATAGACAAATTCAATTATTTTGAATTGCTATTAATCTGCATATTTGATAGCCTAAAGTAGTAATTCATATCAAATCGAACTAAATATTTGGTTCGATTTATACGGGAAGTTTTCAAATGAAATTATGCAATGATTCACGCCTAATATTCGTTCGTAATACAATCGCAATTGTAGTTATGTTGATGGTTTTAATGTCTGCCTCTGCAAGCTACGCGCATGTAAGATGGTTTATTAACGCCGATAGCGCCGCTTTATCCGACTATCCAGTATATACATTCTTTGACTACGAGATTCTAATTTGGATCGCAATCGGATTAGTTTTAATCGGTACATCAATTTTTCTAGATGGTAAGTTACCCAAAATACCAATCATTAAAACCAAAACCCGCCACGATATTTTGGAAAGTCTCCGTATTTTTACAGGCATGTCATTCTTGCTAACAGCCTATGGCGGCGCATTAATTGCGCCTCACATGCAAGCATATGGCAGCTTCGGAACTTCATTGCTATTTCTTCAGGCACTAATCGGCATCATGTTGATAAGCAATAATTTACTCCATTATGCAGCAATCATGTTGCTGCTATTATTCACAGGCATAATGGTTCAATTCGGTTTTATATTGGCTCTAGAATATTCAAACATTGTCGGCATTGCTTTGTTTTTTCTGTTTAACAATATGCCAACTAAAGCGTTAAGTGAACGCTTCAAACCCTATTCTGTTGATATTTTAAGAATTTTCACCGGCATAGCATTGGTTACCCTTGGTGTTAGCGAAAAAATTTACGGCTCAGAACTCGGGCAATCTTTTATAACCAAATATCCATGGAATTTTATGCATGCTTTGGGTTTTGACTTCTTTACGAATCAGTTATTTGTATTGTCCGCGGGCATGATGGAGGTCATCATGGGTACGATCCTCATCCTAGGCACAACAACGCGCTTAAACACTTTAGTCATATCAATTTTCATGCTTATTTCAAACACAGTATTTCTATTGGTAAATCAGAATGAGAATGCGTTATTAGAATTAGTTGGCCATATGCCAATCATCTCTACTGCCGTTATATTCCTGTTCCTTGGATATGGTCGAAGGTTAAAAATAACTAACTTGTTTAAATGATCCAATCTCAACACACCGTCTAATTTGAAGAACTGGTTTCCGAGCGAGATGTGAGTAATATGACCCATTCTTCTGATATTTACTGGCGTAACAATCAATGCTTCTCAATTCAAGGCAATAAACCATTAATTTATTCAAAAGGTTAGTCTTTTATGCCACTTCCTGTCCTTAAAACGCCGACTTTGTGTAAAAGCCAGCGTTTATATCGATTACTAATTTAAAATTACGGTTTGATCCTTATTAATAATCAATTGAACTTCAGATGATTTCTCGAAGAATTCGCCATTAAGATGATGATGCTGATCTACAATAAATAATTCACCATCAACAATAACCTCATACCGAATATGGCTGCCTAAAAACTCCGTTTTTGTCACAACACCAATTAAACCACCTTTAGAGGCAGCGGCATCATTAACGGCTGATAAGTTAATGTTTTGCGGCCTTATAACCACTGATTTAATGGGAGTATCAATTTTGGGTAGCTCAATTTTTACATTCTTATTGGTAACAAAAATCTTAGTTCCATTATCATCTTGAACCTCACCCGAAAATATATTTGCAGTACCCAAAAAGCTAGCGACAAAATTATTACAAGGCTTGTCATATAAAGCTAGCGGTGTCCCCACTTGCTGAACCACACCATTACTCAACAACGCCATACGATCAGATATAGAATTGGCCTCCTCTTGATCGTGGGTAACAAAAATTGTCGTAAGGTTTAACTTGCGTTGCAGTGCCAATATATCTTGGCGCATTTGCACTCTTAAATTTGCATCCAAATTCGATAATGGTTCATCGAGCAATAAAATTCTAGGTTCAACGACAATAGTCCTAGCAAGCGCCACGCGTTGTTGCTGACCACCAGAAAGTTGTGAGGGGCGCCTATCAGCATAATCGGCCAAACCGACCATATCAAGCGCTTCTATCACTCTTTTATTAACTTCTGCCTTTGCGACTTTGCGCTCTTCTAAACCAAATGCAACATTTTTTGCTACCGTCATATGTGGCCATAATGCGTAGGATTGAAACACCATTCCAACTTCTCGCTCCCAAGGCGGTAAATCCGCAATATCTTGACCACCAATCAAAATTTGGCCTTTAGGGGTTGGGCCAAAACCTGCAATCGCACGTAATAAAGTGGATTTTCCAGAACCAGATGACCCAAGGAAAGAGAAAAACTCACCTTGCTTAATGTCAAGATTAATGCCTTTTAAAACCTCAGTTGCACCAAATGATAAATGTAAATTTTTAATTGTTAAGTTTGTATCATTCATTTTCTATTCCTCATTCACTGCAACAGCAGCGTTTCTTTTCTTTTCACCACGTTCAATAATACGGTGTGAAAAATATGTTCCTAAACCAACTATTATAACCGCTAGAATACCGAGTGCAGCACCGGGCCCGCGGCCAGATGCGCTTTGCAAGAATTCATAAATCCCATAAGCAAGTGGTGCGTCAGATTCTTTTGCTACCAACATAATAGTGGCAGATAATTCAACCGATGCGGTTGCAAAACTAGTAACAAAACCAGCAATTATGCCACCACTCATAAGCGGCACAACAATTTTAAACACACTACGGCGTTTATTTGCACCAAGGTTTTCGGCAGCTTCTTCTAGCATTACACTCACTTGTTGAATGGCTGCAACGCACGCTCTTAAAGCATATGGAAATCGTCTAATGGTCAATGCAATCACAATAATCACCCACCAGCTTGCCAACGGCTCGCCAACAATCGGCACCTCAACATTATGGAATGTCCGCAAATATCCAATGCCAAGCACAACCCCTGGGATGGCCAATGCAGCACTAGCCCCATAGTCCAACCATTTACGGCCGATAAGCCCAGTACGATATACGATATAGGCAATAGCAACACCTAAAACCACATCAAACAAAGCCGCTAGACCCGCATAAATTAGGGTGTTAGTAATATAACCAGAGGCAGAGCTAAATGCCGTGTAATAATGTGCAAATGTGTAGCCGTCGGGCAGTACAGCAAACGACCAAATGGTGCTAAATGAAAGCAATAACAACCCAATATGGGGCGATAATACCATAAACAAAATAAACCCAATTACCGCATAAACCATTATCCGTTCACCCGTTTTCAGGTCTCTTTTACTTAAACCACCCCCACCTTTTTGAACGCTAGAATAATCTCTACCCTTCATTGCCTGAAAAGATGCCCATAAAGAAAATAGTGAAATCGCAATCAATATAACAGAGATCACATACCCCATTGGGTCAGAAATACCGATCGATGAAATTCTTAAATAAGCTTGCGGCGCAAGCATTTTATTAACGTCAAGCAATAAAGGCGTGCCTAAATCATCAAACACTTTAATAAACACTAAAGCGGCACCCGCAATATATCCTGGCATAGCAAGCGGAAACACAATTTTACGAAATAATCTTAACCCACGCGTGCCTAAATTCTGCGCAGCTTCTTCCATAGAACTGTCTATATTGATTAAAGCGGCAGATAAGTTAATTAGTATAAACGGAAAATAATGTATGGACTGCACCAATATTACGCCATTTAACCCCTCCATAAATGGAATATTAATGCCGAGATATTCTTCAAGTAATAAATTAATTGAACCGTTAGTTCCAAACAGTAATTTCATTGCTACCGCACCAACAAATGGTGGCATAATAAGCGGTATAATGCCTAATGTTTGGATAATAGCCGCGCCCTTAAAGTTAAAGCGCGTGGTAAAATATGCCAAAGGCATCGCTATTAATGTGGCAACAATAACCGACATAGCAGATACATAAAAACTGTTGTAAAAGCTCTCTCTAAAAAGCGAAGAATCAAAAAAGTCTTTAAAATTCAATAATGTGAAGTCGCCAGTAGCTGGGTCTATAAAAGCAACATAAATTACTTTTACAACAGGTACTAGCAAAAAAAGGGCAAGAAAAGCTGCAATAAACAAGCCGACCATTGCTGGCCCTCGTTGATTTTTGGGTAAGATAAACATTTTATTCTCAATAATAAGATGAAGGATGAGTCTCTTCAAAACCTACAAGCGAAAGAAGTAAGAAGAGACTCTGTCAAAGCGGAATATTATAGGGCTAATTCCGCTATTGGGCCTATGATGCTATTTACAGCAATGACTTAGCCTGTTGTGCTAACTCGGTAGCTTTGGCATAATTTTCCTTAACCATATCATCCCACCTAGCTTCAATTTCAGCTTGACGGCCGGATGATTTGGTTGCGGCTTTTTTACGCTTGGTTTTAAACACACCGTTATAACCTTCTTCTGCGGCTTGTTTGGCTGTAATCGGCATTTTATTTACCAACGCTTCTGCTTCAGCAATTAGTTTTATTGCTTCTGCATTGTCCTTATCACCCAATGCTGCTTTCGCATCGTGGATAGATTTAGTCGCCGCGCGCAACTCATCTAATCTGTAAGTGATCATTACATCAAACAATGAATTTACAACATTGTAACGATTTTTAGACAGCTGCAAATCAAACTTAACTTCTGCGCCCAACGTTTTATCGGTAAACGGGTTCGGAAACTCGGCAGGTGCTTTTGCATAGGTTTTGGGGTTAACAGGTAAGCGCATTATTTTAGGGTTTAACAATAGTTCTTGCCCTTCAGTGGACAATAAAAACTCGATAAATTCACCAGCTGCTTCTGAATTTGGCGCATTGTTAACTAGACCAATATTCGCTGGTACTAATGTCGTCACTTTGGGGTATGAAAACTCGACAGGAAAACCCGACGCTTTAGAAGATAGCCCGAAGAAATCAATAACCACACCTAAACCAAACTGGCCACTATTCACGCCGTCAGGTACACCAAAGCTTCTGGCTGTAACCGTTTTAAAGTTGCCCGCAATGGCTTTCCATTCTGCCCAGCCCTGCTCCCATCCTAAACCTTGAATTAGAGTTTCAACCGTTAGATGCGTTGTACCAGAGCGAGATGGTGCACTCATACCTACATGGCCAAAATAAACAGGGTTTTTAAGGTCTGCCCATTCTCTAGCAATCGGCAATTTTTTTGCTTTTAAGTATCGGGTGTTCCACATAATACCATAACCTGAAGCGGCAAATCCCTTATAATAACCGTCAGGGTCATTAATCGGAAACGAACCAACCTTATCTGGTATACCAGAAACTTTTACATCATATTTGGCAAGTAGATTATCGCCTTTTAACACTTCAAACGCATCTGGAGCAGATGCCCAAAATAAATCTGATTTATTATTTTCTGCAGTTTCCTTTATGTATTTTATACCCGCCGAAGTTTTCTTTTTAAGCATTTCAACTTTTACATTTGGATGTTTCGCTTCAAATGCGGCTTTAAATGTATTGGTCGTGTCTGGTGGATATGATGTCACAATAGTCAGCGTACCCTCGGCAGCCAAGGCCGTACCCGACAATAACAATGACGATGCGATAATTAACGTTTTAACTAATTTCATTTAACTCTCCCTTTTTTTGATTAGCAAGAATTAAATAGCAAGTCACATGCCAGTTTTCATATTATAATTATTAATGTTATATATCAATATGTTACTTCATTATTTACAACACCATCATATTCTACAATGTTACCAATTTAACCCATTACTAATATTAAATGTGTCAACTTTAACCCAACAAATTTTACAAATTATGCTTTTGCATTCTTAAATATAATGTTTTACGTGAAATTTTAAGCGCCATTGCCGTTTCGCCAATCTTGCCATCATTTTTGTTTAATTTGTCCAAAATAGTCGATTTTTCGAACTTATCTAAAATCTGTGAAAGCCCCTGCTCAACATTATTATTCGTTTTAGTTTCAGTGCTAAATTCATTTAACGGCAACCCTAATACAAATTTTTCAGCAACATTTTCCAACTCTCGCACATTACCAGGCCAGTCATAATCGTTTAACTGATGTAAAAATTGAGTGCTAATTTTTGGCTCTTTTTTGTGTCTAACAATTGCCTTCATCATTACAAAGCGACTGAATAATAGTGCAATATCCTCTCCACGTTCTTTTAATGGGGGGATGTCTACATTGGTAATATTTAGCCGGTAATAAAGATCAGCTCTAAACTTACCATTATTTATAATTTCTTGCATATCGCCTTTTGCTGCAGCATAAACCACTATATTAACTGGTGTTTTTTTATTTGAGCCTAAAGGCTCAACTATTCTTTCTTGCAATACGCGCAACAATTTGACTTGCAGTGCCACTGGCATGCTTTCAATCTCATCCAAAAACAAAGTGCCTTCATTGGCAAATGCAACTTTTCCGACTCTATTCTCAGTCGCGCCAGTGAACGCCCCTTTTACATGCCCAAACAATTCACTCTCTATTAAATTTTCTGGCATTGCAGCGCAGTTAAGTGCCACAAATGGCTTTTTAGCTCTGTTGCTTATATTGTGTAATGTTCGCGCAACAAGCTCCTTACCCGTTCCCGTATCACCCACTATTAAGCAATCCACATCTGCCTGCCCAATCGTAGTCACAAATGATCGTAATTGAATTATTTTTTCACAATTGCCAACAATCATTGATTCTATATCAGTTGATTGGGTCATTTGTTTTCTAAGCATACGGTTTTCTAATATCATATGCCTAAGCTGCATCGCCTTTCTTACCGATTTCATCATTTCAACAGGGTCAGCGGGTTTCTCTAAAAAATCAAATACGCCCAGACGCATCGCATCAACGGCCAAGGCGACATCTCCATGAGCCGTTACCAAAAGAAAAGGAATATCAGCATCCATTTTTCTAATTTCATTGAATAATTGCATACCGTCCATTTTAGGCATTCGCATATCACTAATAATTATGCCTTGCCAATCTTCTCCAACCTGTTTTAAAGCGTCATTGGCATTGGAGAAGTCAAAACATTTAAAACCCTCTAAAGTAAGAGCCTGTTTATAAGCAATTCTCAAATCATCTTCATCTTCAACAATAATGACTTTATTTACATTCATTTTTCACCACCTTGTTTTAGTGAAATCATAAAAACTGCACCCATTTCTTTACCATTGGTAACAGAAAGGTTTCCACCAAAATCTTTAACAATATTATATGAAATACTTAAACCTAACCCTAATCCCTCGCCAACAGTTTTGGTTGTAAAAAACGGGTCAAATATATTATCAATATGAATTTCTTCAATACCAGCGCCGGTATCTTCAATCCGTATAAGCCAATTCGCATCCACTAAGCTAGCAGTCAGCGTTATTCTACCATTATCGGCATTGTCTATCGCATCTATCGCATTACCTATAATGTTTAAAAACACCTGTTCAAGGCGGTTTTTACCTGCAATAACAACTGCATCCGTTGGTACATCATCAATATCAAAGTCTATTTCATTAGAATTTAATTGCCATGATAAAAGTTCAATACTAGCCGAAATCACTTCATGTAAATTCACATCCATTAAATCTATATTCGGTTTTCGTGCCAAATCTTTTAAATGCTTAATTTTCTGGCTCATATTATTGGATATTTTTTTAATATTTTCTAAATTTTCAGACACATCATTTTGTTTAGATTGCTGCAGTAGTTTTTCAACATTATAGGCCTGAAACTGAATGGCTGCCAGAGGCTGATTAAGTTCATGTGCAACACCAGCTGCTAACTGGCCCAATGCCGCAAGTTTGGCCGCTTGCACTAACTCTCGTTGTGTATTGTAAATTTTGTCTCTAAATTGTTTCAGAGTTTTTGCCATATCCGAAATTTCATCACCACCAGAAATTAATATTTTTGCCTCCAAATTACCATCTGCAATGGTTTCCATATTGCGACTTTGAGGTGGTCCCC
>JABSRY010000559.1 GCA_013214985.1 Hyphomicrobiales bacterium | reverse complement strand
GTGTTTTATATATTATACTTGTATTGAGTTAGGCTGGAGAATATTGTGAGCGATAATAAAAACGATTCAAATAATGATTTATATGATATTGAAAACGAACAACAGTTCGAGCAAGAATCATCAGATCAATTTGATAAAGAGCAATATGCCACTGATCAATATTCAGAAGAATTTACAGCCCCTCAAAATGATTATTATACCAATGATTATGGGGCTGAAAAGTCTAATGATTATTATGACACCGATAATACGAACCAGGCTTATGAGCAGGTCGAACCGAGTATTTTTGTTAACCAAGAAGACGATAATTATGCAACTCGCGACGATGTATATTCAACAGAATTGCCTACTTATGAGCATTCTAAAAATTACGCCACTGAGCCATATAAACCCGAAACTTATGCAGATGAATATTCGAATTCAGAAAGCGTAACTGAAAAATTTATTCCCGAAGAATTTAATCAAAACCCGCAAAGCCAAGAAACCTATACGCCTGAATATAATGCGTATGAAACAAACCCAGATTTGGTAAATAATGATACCTATGCCGAGACAGACGGTTATTTAGAGCCCGAAGCAGCAAATACGTCCGATCAATATGCATATGAAGAAGACTATATTGCGCCGCCACAAAATGAAACCTATGACAGCGCTAATGCTCAACCTATAAATGAGAATTTTCAAGAAGAAGTTTTAACAACCAATATAGGTGAAACTAATTATTATGATCAAGAAAACGCTTATATAGACGATAATAATTATATTGAAGACGCACAAGGTTATCCGTTGCCAACGCACTCCAACATTGTCGATCAATCGGTGGACTTCACCAATCATCAAAGTTCTGGCTCTGTTGTTGGCTCATCTTCAGCCTATGTGGGTAATCAAATACAATCCGAACAAGAATATTCGAACCAAGAAAACAACTTTGGCCACCAACAAGATTTTAGCCAAGAATATAAAATTGATGAACCCGTAAAAAAATCTCCATTCCCAGTTGTTTGGACCATGCTTTCTTTAATGTTTTTACTGGTGCTCGGCGGGGTATATTATGTTTATAATAGCTTCAGTCAACCAGATGGAAACACTACAATACCTATAGAAATGGCCGATAAATCCGTCATGAAGGAAATACCAGACGCAACCGAAAAAACGGATATAGCGGTAGAATCAGCAAAAACCATCGAAGATCTTTTAGATCCTGCAAAAAATATAGACGCGGATAAAATAAAACTAGCCGAAACCCGCGAAGATGTTTTAACGCAACCCAATAAAGCCGAAGATAGAATAGAGACGACAGGCATCGTCATTGCAGATAATGACGATAAAGACATTCAAAATGTTTTAACGCTATTAAATAGCGGCATAAATAATACCGAAATTTTATTGCAAGCAGACGATGTCAGTAATATCGATCAAAATCAAATTTCTGTCGATGGACTAGAAACAAGATTAGTCGATGCAAAGTCGGTTAATTTACAAAATTTAATTAACCCAGAGGTTAATGCACAAGTGTTACCAAAACGACTACCAGCTTCTCCGTTACCCGTGGCAACTCCGTTACCCGTGGCAACTCCGTTGCCCGAAAATGCGTCGTTAGAACAACTTATTGCAAATGAACTACCAGCAACCCCAATTGTCGCTGAACCCATTAAGGTGGCTCAGGTTTCAAAACCAGTTAAACGCCCAACAACGCAAGCATTAGCAGCCGTAACAAGCGCTCCTGCAGCGGTTTCTGGTGGTGCATATGGCGTGCAGTTGGCTTCATTGCCAAACGACGCTGCGGCTAGGCGTGCTTATAGCAATATATCAGCCAAGTTTCCTTCTATCCTATCAGGTTATCAGCCCATAATTAAAGAAGCAAATATCGACGGAAAAGGCGTGTTTTATCGCGTATTTGCAGGGCCATTAAATTCATATGCAACTGCCAACGAATTATGCGCGACTTTACGTTCAGCAGGCATTAGCGGCTGTTTCGCTCGTAAAATGTAATCCTATTAAGGTAAATATTTCTCAAATGTAATTTGGTCAGCATATTTATAGCTATGCTGGGCGTCTTCTGGGTTTTTTACTGTCCATGTAATGATGGGGATACCAAAAAAACCTGCAATTTGCGTGCTAATTATGGGCAGGTCATGCACGCGGTAAGAAATAAAGTCAGGCCTTATTAAAAACCAATGCAGTAAGTTTTTAAAAATAAATCGCTTAAATGGCGTTGTATTTGGCCAATTTTTAATTTTCATATTCTGTAAAGCAACAATGCCTCTAATAATATCGGGCGCAATTCTTTTAAACTCCCTAACCGTATAGGGGTTAAATGAC
>JABSRY010000558.1 GCA_013214985.1 Hyphomicrobiales bacterium | reverse complement strand
GCCTGCTTTAGTGCCGTTTATATCTTGCCCCCTAAGTAAATATTCGAGGGCATGATAACCCGGTGCGACGTTCGATTCAACTTCGTCGGCTTCTTGTAATGTATTGGCTAAAAGTGCTTTAGTAATTTTGCTGGTGTCGACCATTTTACCTGCAACACTTAACTTTTTATTGGCAATTACGTTAGCCGTATAAAATGGGTTTTCATCCGATTCTGTACCGTAAGATGCATCGACATAATCGATAAGCCCTTCATCTAAAGGCCATGCATTTACCTTGCCTTCAAAATCGTCAACAATAGCATTGCCAAAACGGTAGGTTTCTGTTTGTTGATATGGCACACGTGCAGCAAGCCATGCGGTTTTGGCAGCATTTAGGCTTGCTTCTGATGGCGCAGCAACAAGTGCTTTAATAGCTACTTCCAAATTTTTTGCGGTTATTAAGCTATCTTCATAGCCCGCATGAGCAATATTTGCATAAGTTTCTAAAACTGCTTTTTCAGAAACCATAGAATCCGCTATAGCCGTTGTCGAAAATAAAGAAGCAGTAATCGCTGCTACAAGTGTTAATTTATTCATTATCAAATCCAATTCAGATTATGTTAGTTAATTTTGCTTAACCGCAATTAATAATTGATCGCATCCTATTTGAATTTGATAATGATATGCAAGTTTAATCAACTAATTATCCTACAAAATGCGGGGATAAGTCATAGTTTAAAATCATTATAATTTAGCTGTAATATCAAAGGCTTGTTAGTTTATGTCAAAATTAAAAATAGTAAATTTTATGCGACAACTAATTCAACGACTTAAACAAATCATTAGAATGGTTATAAATAGAGTTAAGGTTTAGATGCGATAAAACAAATAAAGCTGCCATCAAAGGATTGAAAGCAGCTTCATAGAGTAGATTAGCAATATTATGCGCTAAATTATATAATGCAGCGTATTAAACCTGCTGCGCATCGCCCTCACATCTGGTGCAAAAGCTTCTGGCGAATTTGACTTTAAAGCACCCGCTATTAGATATGCCAACTTTTCAATATGTTTGGTTTTCACACCCCATCTAACCAATTCTGGGGTGCCAAAGCGTAAGCCGTTCAAATCGCCGTCAACTGGCGCAATTGGCAAACCGATGCCACACGCTAAAAACCCTGCTTTACGCAACTTTTTAGCAGCGGTTTGCCCACCACCAAAATCTTTTGCGACCATCGCAAATTGGTGAGAATTTGTATAATTGCCTTCAGTGCCATATATTGTTAGGCCTTCAGCTGCCATGCTTTTTGCAAAGGCTTGTGCAAGCGTAATCATTTCTTGCGCATATTCTTCGCCATACATTTTCCAATCTAACATGCACACGCCAAGCGCGGCCGATTTTGCAGCGTCAAAATTTGCCGTCATGCCTGGGTAGGCGATGGCATCTAAACGCTCGGCAATCTCGGCATCATTGGTTACAATTAGGCCACCTGCGGGGCCACCTAGGCTTTTATAAGTGCTCATTGTCATAAAATGCGCACCCTCATTTAACGGGTTGCGCCATGCTTTACCGGCAATGATACCGCATTGATGCGCGGCATCAAACATCACCTTTGCACCTACTAAATCGGCTATTTGCCTAATTTCTTTAACGGGGTGTTCAAACAAGTTTAAACTGCCACCAATGGTAATTAATTTAGGCTTATGCTTGAGCACAAGCGGCTCAAGTGCATCAATATCTACCGAATAACCATCGGCATTAACCGGTGCTTCAATAGATTTTAAACCAAACAACCCCGCGCAACCTGCTAAATGATGGGTTACATGCCCGCCAATCGATGCAGGCGGTACAATGATAACATCCCCCGCTTTACAAGTTGCCATATAGCCATATAAATTGGCAAGTGCGCCTGAGCCTACTCTAATTTCGGCATATTTTGCATCAAATACCTGTGCGCATAACTGAGCCGAAATAACCTCAATTTCTTCAATTGCCTCAAGCCCCATTTCATATTTATCATTCGGGTAACCAAGCGATGGGCGGCTGCCTAGCCCAGAAGCTAGTAATTGTTCGGCCTTGGGGTTCATTACATTTGTAGCAGGGTTTAAGTTAAAACATTCAATTTCATGAATTGTTTTATTTTTTTGCGCTAAATTAGTCAGCCTGTCTAAAACCGCATGTTCAGACTGATTTTCAACTTCTTTAGCTATTTTTTGTACATAAACTTCGCTTTTGTCAGGCACCCAGCCCCGGTGTTTTAAACTCATACTATTTCTCCTATGATGATTGTCTAGCATTAAGTTAATTTTCTGCTAGTTTAAATTGGGTAAAGTCCTCAAACACCCAGCC
>JABSRY010000557.1 GCA_013214985.1 Hyphomicrobiales bacterium | reverse complement strand
TAAGCTTTTTGCCGAAGCTATTGAAGAAATTTCGTATAAGCAAGTAGAGGCCATTCAAGCCACAGGAGCAGGTTTTTTTAGCGTCATATTATTTGCGGTAATGCCACAAGTGTTTTCGCGCTTCATTGGCTTCGCAACCTATCAATTTGATTCGAATTTACGCAACTCGACCATGGTTGGTATTGTTGGTGCTGGTGGCCTCGGCGGCACTTTATTTTCAGCGTTTCAACGTTTTGATTATGATTTTGTTGCAGCAATTTTAATCACCATCATATTTATGATTTTATTCTGGGAATTCTTATCTAATATTGTAAGGAAGGTGTTTCAATGAAAAAGCCTGATTATATTTGGCAACGTTTTACGTCAAAACAAAAAATGTCAAGATTCATAGTATATTTTCTATTCGTCCTGGCCCTCGTACTGTCAATGCGTTCTGTCGAAATCATTCCAGAATTCTTTTTTGACGCTCCTGAGCAAATGGGTGATTTATTCTCAAGAATGTGGCCGATAGATTTTGAGTTTTATCCAATATCTGTGCATGATGCGATGATTGAAACATTGAATATAGCAACCTTGGGCACTCTAATAACCCTAATTTTTGCAATACCATTGGCATTTATGAATGCTTCTAACATCGTTGCATCCCCCATTTCTCATTGGGTTGCAAGGTTTTTCTTAGTGTCTTCTCGCTCGGTAAATTCACTTGTCTGGGCATTGCTATTTGTTGCCATATTTGGTCCTGGTGTTATTGCTGGCATTTTAGCAATCGCGTTTAGAAGCATTGGTTTTGTTGGTAAATTGCTAGGTGAAGCACTTGAAGAGGTCAACATGGGCAGTGTCGAAGCCGTACGCGCAACGGGTGCACCTTGGGGTGCTGTAATGTTAAAAGCCTATTGGCCGCAAGTTATGCCAGCATTTTTTAGCATCATATTATTCAGATGGGATATTAACGTTCGCGAATCTGCGGTTTTGGGTTTGGTCGGCGCAGGTGGTATTGGAGTTGTGCTTAATAATTCGATGAATTTATTTGAATGGCAACAAGTGTCTATGTCATTATTGGCTATTTTTGTTGTGGTTATATTGGCCGAAATATTGGTGGTAAATATTCGAAAACGCTTAATTTAAAGCAAGAAAGTTTAACATCAACTTCACTAAATTAGGAAATGCTATGAAAAACTTATCAGAGTTTTCGTTTAAAAAACGTTGCCAAATTAAGGTGGTATTAACCGATATTGACGACACGTTAACCAGCAATGGTAAGTTAACCTCAGCGGTTTATTCAGCGTTGGATTCCTTGCAAAATGCGGGCTATTTAGTAATGCCAATTACCGGAAGATGTGCGGGCTGGTGTGACCATATTGCCCGCATGTGGCCAGTCGATGCCGTCGTTGGTGAAAATGGCGCATTCTATTTTAAATATAACCATGAAAAGAAAAAAATGCTGCAATATTTTTGTCAAAATGAGCAGGCATTAAAACAAAATAAACAGAAATTACAAGCATTATCGTCACAAATATTATCACAAGTGGAAGGCGCAGGCTTGGCGTCAGATCAAGCTTATAGATTGACTGATTTAGCAATCGATTTTGCCGAAGATGTCAAACCTCTAGAACAAAGCGCCATCGATCAAATCACAACCATCGCAGAATCTCTCGGTGCCATCGCAAAAGTCAGCTCGATCCATGTCAATTGTTGGTTTGGCGATCATAATAAATTATCAACTAGCCTTAAATTATTGGGTGATGTGTTTAATATGACTGATAAGCAGTTGCAAAAACAAGTATTATTTGTTGGTGACTCACCCAATGATGCCAGTATGTTTCATTATTTTGATAACTCAATTGGCGTTGCAAATATTAAAGAAATCTCTCAACAATTGCCAGCTGAACCAACTTATATTACCGATGGTTTTTCAGGCGAGGGTTTTGTAGAAGTTGCAAATTGTTTATTAGACACACAAGTACAAAGAGTAAAACTTCTAGCTCAAATTGAACCTCCTTAGTGGCTTTCACTTATCATAATGTTTAATTTTGAAAACCAATCAACTGGAATATATATACGAATATTCTTATAAAATAATAGGAGAAAATAATGAAAGCCTCAAAACTAATTTTTGCATGTGGTATATCCATAGCAACCATTACAACTGCATTTGCCGCAAATGTCGAACTCGGCCCACGTCCAAACTATTTAATCAATCAAATGGCTGACAGCGAGCTTAAAGAAAAGCTATTAAGTTGCGCCGCAATGTCATTTGTTAAAACCGATTTTTCTATTGGTCACCGTGGCGCTGCAATGCAATTTCCTGAACACACTAAACAGTCTTACATT
>JABSRY010000556.1 GCA_013214985.1 Hyphomicrobiales bacterium | reverse complement strand
AGAAGCTAAATTAAATGATTTGGCTAGAGGCTGTAAAACTATTTTATTGGTGAGTCTGAGTATATTACAAAATTC
The DNA here is from genome assembly GCA_013214985.1 of Hyphomicrobiales bacterium. Taxonomy (GTDB): domain Bacteria; phylum Pseudomonadota; class Alphaproteobacteria; order Rhizobiales; family OSC116; genus OCS116. Next base: position 2,259 of record JABSRY010000556.1, on the reverse strand, counting down.
TGCCAATTTTTTTGACGTAAAGTTATAATCTTTCTTTTGACGCCATGTCGTAGAAATACTAATTTTTGAAACTTTGGTTTTTGAAAACCATTTACGCCATTCGCCGATTCTGTATACCTTAGAACAGCTAATATCTACCTTAATGCATTTATCGGCCGATGCTTGCCTAAAATTATTACAAATTTGTTGATCTTTAGCTTTTAATTGTTGCCAATAATGATGGGTTATTTTGTGGCTATTTACAATATTTTCCAAGATTGTATCTAACTTAGAAGCTTCCATTTTTGCAAAATCCATATCGTCCTTGGCTCGATATGCATTATATTTTTCTTTTGAATTGAAAAATAGCTTTCGTTGGTTATTGTATTCTTTGTTTGTTTTTATTAGTTTTTTTCTTAAATTGGTCATATCAACAAAAATTTTATTAGATGCGGAACCATAGCGCAACTTACAAGCATCATCTTTTGAAGCTGCAGCCGAAATTGAGATATTTTGTATCATGCTCGCTATTAAAATAGTGAACACAAGTGTTGTTTTAATTAAATTAACCCGCATTTATCGCTCCCCCAAATAAATTACATACAACATAATCAGTTTTGGATTAAATTAAATATAAAAATGCAGGTGAGAGCGTTAAAATAACTAAATATGTGAATATACTAAGATTTTTTAACAAATTTGGTTAGAATTACGATTTTTTGACCATTAACACGGCCTTCAATTTGTTCTGTATTGTCGATGATCAACGAGATATTGCGTACTGGCGTGCCCCGTTTTGCGGTAAATGTTGTGCCTTTTACATCCAGGCTTTTGGTCAGACTTACAGTGTCGCCAACGGCCAATATAGTCCCATTGCTATCTCGATGAATAATTGCATTTTCATCATTATCTGCGACAAAACCATCTTGTGCCCAGTTTTGTTCGGTTTCATCTAGATATATCATTTCCAAAGCATCACGCGCCCAGCTTTCATCTGACAGGTTTTTAAGCATACGCCAAGCGACGACTTTAACTGCAGGCACTTCGCTCCACATGCTTTCATTTAGACAATGCCAATGGTTTACATCTATATCAATTGTTTTTGAAATCTGATTATCGCACGGCTTACAAATTAAAATGTTATCGTCTATTGCAAGCCCCGATTTTGGTTCGACTTTGAATGTGGTTAAACCTTCAATTGAATTGCATAACTCGCATTTTGAATTCGCGCGCTGATTTAACAATTGTTCGATATTCATAATCTTGGCCTATTAAAATTTAATTACTAAAGGCATATCAATGTTTTGATCAATTTACCAACTATATCTTAAATTTTTATAGTTTCAAAATCACCCATTGATTTTACGAGCATGACACTTGTGGCGTCTGACAATTGCTCAAGATTATATTTTAAAATTGCCATGCAAATTAGCCCATTTTCAACCTTAATAATCTCTGTTACATCCAATTTTTCAATTGTTTTCAAATCATCGCTTACAATTAACAATTTATAGCGATGTAGATATTCGGATTCAGCAGTTTCTATTAATTTTATGGTTTGGGTTGAATAGAATATTTCGCAAGCCCTTAAATATCCTATAAATTCTTCGCGCCCATTGATGTGGAGCATGGGGTTTTCAAAGTGAAAATCTGCTGTTAGGAGGTCATAAAAGTTATCGAATTGTCTATTATCAAAAGAGTTATTATATAGATTAATCAGTTGTTGATGTTTCAAAAAATGTTTACTCCTTTGAAATGATATTTAAAATTACAATGTTTTTTTAATATCATTTCGGAAAAAAAACGTACATTATACAAAAGTATAGTAATTTGAATTATGCTTATTAAAACAAAACCAAAGGACAAAATAAAATTTTGAGGAAAAGTTTATGGAGGCCTCATCCGACTTCATAACACTGTTAAGTTGTTGATATTTGGTAAAATTGGATTCCTTTTTGATGGTTTGTACTGTAAATGTACTAAAATAAGTACTGAAAACATTAATATGGGACTCCAATTGTTTTAGATGAAATCATAAATAAAAAAGAAGGCCATTGCCCCCTTCTCTCTCATACTCTCGAGACTATTTTGGACAAGCCAATATCTTTCAAAATTTTACTAAAGATATTTTTCAACTAATTTATCGACCAATTCTTTATTGCTATTTTGTTTTTTAAGAATTGCGTTGCCATTTTCTTCTAGTGACAACATGAACTCACGCCAATAAATTTTGCATTTGTCGCTAACATTAGGATTCGAAATAGCCCTGGCACAATAGGT
>JABSRY010000555.1 GCA_013214985.1 Hyphomicrobiales bacterium | reverse complement strand
TGGTAACCCAGTGGTTTATTTCGGTTCAAAAACTGGCCGCGATGGCATCCACGGTGCAACCATGGCCTCCGCAGAATTCGACGAAAATTCTGAAGAAAAGCGCCCTACCGTACAAGTTGGCGATCCGTTCACCGAAAAACTTTTACTCGAAGCGTGCCTAGAACTCATGCAAACCGATTGCATCATCGCTATTCAGGATATGGGCGCTGCAGGCCTCACATCCTCATCTGTCGAAATGGCCGATAAAGGCAATGTTGGGTTTGATATGAACCTAGATAATGTGCCACAACGCGAAGAAAATATGACAGCCTATGAAATGCTGCTATCCGAAAGCCAAGAGCGAATGCTAATGGTGCTAAAACCGGGTCATGAAGCAGAAGCAGAAGCTATCTTTGTTAAATGGGGTTTAGATTTTGCAGTTATCGGCATAACAACCGACACAAACCGCCTTATCATCACCCATAATGGCATTACAGAGGTTGATATCCCAGTCGGTCCACTAGCCGATGATGCGCCCGAATATGAGCGTCCATGGGTAGAAACAAAGCTGCCAGAAGCCGTCTCACCAGAAGATATTGATGCACCAGAATCAGTAACAGACGCATTATTATCAATCATTGGGTCAGCCAACCATTGCTCACGCAAATGGGTATGGGAGCAGTATGACCATATGGTAATGGCCGATACAGTTCAACGCCCAGGTGGCGATGCTGCGGTTGTTCGTGTGCATGGCACCAATAAAGCATTAGCAATTTCAACCGATGTAACCCCGCGTTATGTCTATGCAGACCCTGTTGAAGGCGGCAAACAAGCCGTTGCCGAAACTTGGCGAAATATTATAGCCGTTGGCGCACAGCCTTTAGCAATCACCGATTGTATGAATTTTGGCAACCCAGAACGTCCCGAAATTATGGGACAATTTGTTGGCGCCATTAAAGGTATGTCCGAAGCCTGTATAGCCCTTAACTACCCAGTCGTATCTGGCAATGTATCATTATATAACGAAACTAGCGGTACTGGCATTTTGCCAACCCCCGCCATCGGCGGCGTTGGTTTATTGCAAGATGTCAATAAAATGGTAACCCTCGCATTCAAAGAAGAAGGCGACAATATCCTGCTAATCGGCAAAGAAGAAGGCCATCTAGGTTGTTCCGCTTATACCGAAGAAGTTTTGGGTAAAAATATTGGCCGTGCGCCAAAAGTCAATCTGGTTGAAGAGCTTAAAAACGGTAATTTTGTGCGTAACCTTATTGATAAAGCGCAAGTGAACGCTGTACACGATATTTCAGATGGCGGACTATATGTCGCAGTTAGCGAAATGGCAATGGCTTCTGGCCTAGGTGCCGATCTTAAAATGTCAGATACTAAACTGCCAGAGCATGCAGCCCTATTTGGTGAAGATCAAGCACGCTATATCGTAACCGTGCCACCGGGCGGCGTCGCTACGATCTTAAAATCTGCAAATGAGCAAGGCATAAAGATCCGTCTATTAGGCACAGTCATTGGCACACGCATAACAATTGACGATACACGCCCAATTTCTGTATCAAAATTACAAAAAACTCATGAAGAATGGTTGCCAAACTTCATGAATAAGAACTAAGATAGATTAATTACAAATATTCGGAGACTTAATATGGCAATGGAAGCTAAAGAAATTGAAGACATGATCGTCGAGGCATTGCCAGACGCTCAAGTCACAATTACCGATATGGCAGGCGATGGCGATCATTATATGGCGCGTGTTATATCTAAAGAGTTTATTGGCAAAAGCCGTGTAAGCCAACATCAGCTGGTTTACAAAGCGCTTAAAGGCAATATGGGCGGTGTTTTACACGCACTTTCATTGCAAACCGAAGTTCCAAAAGAAGATTAAAGGAAAATATTATGAGTGAAGCTCAAGCATTTATCAAAAATACCCTAGAAACCAACGATGTTGTGTTATTTCTAAAAGGCACAAAAGACTTTCCACAATGTGGTTTTTCTGGCTTGGTTACCCAAATCCTTGGTTACCTAAATATCGAATATTTCGATGTTAATGTCCTAGAAAATGATGAAGTCCGCCAAGGCATCAAAGATTTTTCAGACTGGCCTACAATTCCTCAACTTTATGTTAAAGGCGAGTTTATCGGCGGCGCAGATATCCTACGTGATATGTTCGAAACTGGCGAAATCCGTAAATTATTAGACGACAAAGGCATCACCTATTCAGTTTCAGAAGACGCATAAGCATTAACAAAGCTTCAAACAAATTAAAACCCGGTTCTGTCAGAAAGATTGTGTAAGTAGCATTTATTGATTAGTTTTGAATATAGGGAAATTTTATAGTTACGCCTG
>JABSRY010000554.1 GCA_013214985.1 Hyphomicrobiales bacterium | reverse complement strand
AATTACCCAACAGCTTCATTGCGTTACCAATCACTGCTTTTGTGGGGTCTACGTCACCTAAACGTCTTGCCTCAGTGACCTCAGTTTCAAACGAGATAAAACAGGCTTGTGGATCATAATGGGTTATTTGATAAATTTTAGTTACTTTGAGCCCATTCTCAAGGTACCATTTAAGTAGTGGTGTTGTCAGCACAACTTTCTCGCCAGAGAAACTACTTATCAACATTCGTGTAGGTTTTTTTAAAGCATCATGTTTTTCCGCATATTCTCTCATCAAAGGACTAATGTGACTCCTATCCACTAAAGTGTTTTTGAAAATAGGCGGAAACTCAGCGAATTTGGATTGTCTGAGACTATCAGGTACATGAATATCGCATTCAACCAAACCAAAAAAAGTGTTATTTAGAACAGCCTTCAAAATATCAGCTTCCTCTACCTGCCCATTAATCCCTGAACCCCGTAATTTATTATAGTCTGTATAACGGCTAAGTCTACTGATTCTAGCTGCTTCTGGGTCGTCTTGCACTAGCCTATACCATTCACATTCATATATTTCTACTAACTTTACGTTGCAGGCTAAAAGGTATTCCCTTACTTCAGCGGTTTTTCTCCTTCTATCTTCAAAATCTTGTTTTTGATTTTCAGTCAATGTTGTTTTGTCTGTTAAGTAGCAGTTATGAGAGTGCCAATAGCAGCCGTGAAAATTATACACAGTGTTGGTTTTTGGATTATATCCATCAACAGGAATTTTGTTAGGTCCAATCTGTTTTTCACCGTCCGCATTAAATTTGTGGTGTAAACGGATATTGTCTCTCTGCTCTATAAAAGTTAGCCAGGCATACGCTGTATGCCCGTACTTATTTTGGTATTGAGGTCTAAACTGATGTTCTGACAGTCTTCGGACTGGAAATCCTGACGGCATTGGTTGTGAAATAGCCCATAAATATAACGCATTACTATCGTATCCTATAATTTTCTTACATATTTTCTCGGGGTTTTTACGAATAAATGTCTCATCGGAGATATGAAGTCTATGAAAAACTATCGCTGGCCCACCTACGATATTGTCTTTCATGAGGTGTAATAAATCTGCATTGGCTTTGTTTGGAAGTGAGAATATACATGGTTTTGTTTTAGGTATGCACGTCATCAGATAGTTTAAAGTAAGACCACTGATGCTAATTCCATCTTTAAACATATCTATACCTTTACTGGCGAAAAACGCCGAGTGAACGTCTAAACATTTCAAAAATGGAACAACATCCCCAAGGTTATAATACTTTAAATAATCTTTCATTGTGCTCATGTTGTTTCGAGTCCAAACGTCTTTGCAAATAGCATACTCCTCATCAGAAATACTTTTACCCTTTAAACTATTATAAAAGGCCGATGGCGGCGGTAAACTAGTTTGAGATAATTTAGCTAAGTCAGTGAGCCAGTCATACGGAAAAATCCCTTTAACTTCTTCAGCATTATATGCTGCAAAATATTTCGCCAGTGAAACACCCGGCGCTAAATAGTTTGTTATATCTAGAAAGATAAAGTTTTGTGTTTTAATACACATAAAATTATTATTTCTTTTCACCACAAATTTGATTGCTTTAGGCTCCTTTTTCGTTTTTTTTGAATGAGCTTCGGCACTCTCATCTTCATTATTGTCGTCGTCTGTCTCCATTACCTCTACACTATCGTCTATATCCATCTCAACAAATTCCCCATCGCCTTCTTGCAAATCACTAAACCCTACGTCCATATCCTCTACAGTGTCTGTCAGTTTGCCGTCATTAATAAAATACTGAAAAAACTCGGATTTAATTACATTTAAGTCATAGGCACCGCCGTTGAATGAAATAACCGGGATTTCCTGGAGGTAGTCCATTAACTTACTTTTCATAAATACGAAGGGGTTTGCTATCTTTTTCTGTTTCTTAACCAGTTCCTTTGTTTGACAATTAAACTTTTTAATAGCATTGTTCACGGCAGTAATGCAATGCGCGTTTCGCTCTTTCAAAATTTTGAACGATGCTTTACTAATTTGGGTAATATACTCTAAAAAACAATTTACCGTTATCTGCTGCGATATATCATTCATAAACCATTGCGGGGTTTCAAATCCAGGTACATTTGACGCTACTGCTATACTGGCTAGTTTATGGGTATTTAAGACCTGGGTTTTGTCGCCGGCTTGAGTTGTTTCGGGGATCAAAAAGGATTCTATATCAAATGTTATTCTAAAGGGGAAGACATTGTCGGCTAAAGGGGCATTTAAGTCTATCATTTCTTTTTGAACGGTTTTTGGTGTTTTAAATATCCCACCCGAATAAATATTTTGTACGACGGT
>JABSRY010000553.1 GCA_013214985.1 Hyphomicrobiales bacterium | reverse complement strand
AGTAGCAGAGTTGAACAAGTTTTTTCAGGCGCAGACGTCGACTGGAGCAAAATTTACACCGCCAAAGAAGACTCAAAGGCCTTAGGAATTCGTTATCAGCTCGCTTACGTCGCTCTAGCCCATTTCATCGCGCTAAAAGCAAACCCAAGTTTAGCCGATACACTTCGCCCACAATTAGATGCCATTTATCGCGGTCTAATTGACAAACGCAGTTGGAAATATTGGCATGCCGAGCAGAAAACGCCAACTTGGCCATTACTACGCGGAAATTTAACCTATGCAGGTCGCTTAACCTCATTCATTGGCTTTTATATTGATGCGTTCGGCGAACCCCCAGCAGAACAGATCATAGTAGATGACCGTACTATATCTTATAAAGAATTGTCACAAAACCTTTGGGATCAGGCGGCGAAGTCACCTAATTGTGGCGTGAGTTGTTTTAACAACGTCTCCATGGTGCAATGTAATGCACATTTGCTAATCAACAACCTGCTTCATGACCGATTATTTAACACAAAACTATCAACAACCAACGCCAATTGGTTGTCGACACTTGAGAATAATCTACTTAGCAACGCCGATAGCGGCTCGGTATTTTACTTTGCTACCCTACCCAATTTATCGGATGCAAACACCGATAGACGGGCTATTGGCACAGATATTTGGATTCTCTTTCTAATGAGCGGTATTGTGCCAGATCGGGTTACTACTTGGTTTGAAAGTTGGCAGCGAAACATAATTTTTAAAGGTGACTTGGCATATATTTCGGTTGGTGATAACGAAATCACGGCAGGCTCATCTTCGGATGAACATGCCACAGCTTGGGCATATTGCCTAGCCAAAGAGCTTGGTCAAGCCGACCTTGCAGAAAAACTAAGATGCTTTCTTGCACCAAAAGCCAAGAGCGGCTTTGAAGCCGATCTATTTACTAGTGGGTTATTTCTTCTTGGTGAAAGTTTAAAAAAAGGAGCATTCTACAAACTAATCCATGGCAGTGATGTCCAATAATAAATTAATTAATTTATGTAAGAATTATTGACTCTTCGTCTTATTTGAAATAGAACAAAATAAGAACATTAAATGTCAGTGGTTTTAAAATGATTAAAAAGGATACACTAAATAACCTATTGTCTACAGGTTATCATGAAGTTTTTGGTGAGTTTGGGTTTTATTTTGCATTGCAACAAATTGTCAATAATCAGCTCAATATCATTTGGCTTAAAGCAATAAATTGTAGCAATGTTTTGCACCCAAATAGTTTAGCAGCATATCAACTAAATATACAAAATATCACCTTCATTACATATCAAAACGAGCAAGATGCCTATTGGATATTAGAAGAAACATTACGCTCAGGCGCTGTTGGTTTAACCATTATCGAAGGGGTAAAACAACCCAATTTACTACAAAGCCGTCGCTTAAACATGGCAGCACAAAAAGGCAAATCAAAAGCACTTATTTTACTTAATGGCATGTCAAAAAATGCCAATAGCGCAATGAGCAGATGGCAAATAGATATTTTAGACAAACAGCCAAATCAATATCAAATCAAACTTTTAAGAAGCCGCAATAAAGGCTTTATTTCGGGAAAGGAAAATTGGATTATGGATAATAAAAATGAAAAACTACATATCGATTTTCTTTCCACATCTAGAGCTGAATGCGCTAGAGCATGAAGCACGTGATGAATGGGCAGAACAGATTTGTGTCATTGTTAAAAAAATTGGCAATAAAGAACGTGTTTTTGATGCCAATAAAAATGCAAGACGCTTAGGCATTACCCAAAATCAAAGCCTTAGCAAAGCCTTAGCTTGTTTTGATGCATTAAGAGTCTACCCGCATAACATAGAATTTCAAACAAAAAAACTACGTAAATTAGCACGGTTTTGCTTAAAATATTCACCCCAAATCATGATAACCAATCACGATAGATTATTGCTCGATGCCACAGGCTGCAGTCATTTATATGGCGGCAATGATGGCCTATTACAGCATATACAATATGACTTATCCGAGCTTGGTTATAATACCCAAATCGCGATGGCAAACAACATGCGCGCGGCCAATGCTTTTACCCATCAGACAAAAATCAACAACTATATTTTACATCAAAACCAACAGATACAACGTGACGCATTGCTACAATTACCCATCGAATATTTACACATTGATGCAGAAACACTTATTCAATTAGAACGGGTAGGTTTGGTAAAAATCAATCAATTATTACCCATTAAAAGCGCCGCATTGCTCAAACGGTATGGCACAGTTTTAATGCAACACCTAAACCAAGCATTGGGGCACGAAGCCCAAGCGTTTCAGGCCATAAAATTCTCCCATATTTATCGG
>JABSRY010000552.1 GCA_013214985.1 Hyphomicrobiales bacterium | reverse complement strand
TCCGAGATCAAGTTACAGATAATTTCCGTATAATATCACATCAAGACTTTCGGGTCTTGGAGTGAGGCGTGTATAGCACTATTTTAAATTTGGTATTGTTGACTCATTCCGTCTCTCATGCAGAATAACAAACTAACCTAACTATCTAAAAACGTTAGATATTTTTGGGATTGTGTTTAGGGGTAAGCATTTAAAAACACTCATGTTTTTGTTATGTTAAGCCTCACGAGGGAGAGAAAATATGAAAAAAAACCTATTAGCAATGGGTGCTTTGGTTGGTAGCATGATGCTATCTACAACCGCGTTTGCTGGCGGAACTTTGGTTTATTGTTCAGAAGGTAGTCCAGAAGGTTTTGACCCTGCACTATATACTTCGGGTACAACATTTGATGCGTCTGCAAATACAATGTTTGATGGCCTAGTGAACTTTAAAGTGGGTACAACACAAGTAATACCTGGTATTGCTGAAAGTTGGGAAGTATCCGCAGATGGTAAAGAACTAACATTTAAGCTACGCGCTGGTGTTAAATTCCATTCTACTAAATATTTCACACCGACACGTGAGCTAAATGCTGACGATGTTATCTTCACATTTAACCGCCAAATGGATAAAGAAGATCCATTTAACAAATTAGCCAATGGTAGTTTCCCATATTTTGACGGTATGGACATGGCTAACTTAATCAAAGACATTGTAAAAGTTGATGATTTAACGGTTAAATTTGTTCTGGATCACCCAGAGGCACCAATCGTTTCTAACATGGCGATGGCATTTGCTTCTACCCAATCTGCAGAATATGCAGCTAGCTTGGTAAAATCTGGTAATCTTGGCGATTTGAACCAAAAACCAGTGGGTACAGGCCCGTTCCAATTTATTGGTTATAAAAAAGATGCTGCAATTCGTTATGCTGCAAACCAAGACTATTGGGGTGAAAAAGCTAAAATTGACAATCTAGTATTCTCAATTACTACTGATGCTTCTGTTCGTTTCCAAAAAATGAAAGCTGGCGAATGTCATGCTATGCCTTATCCAAACCCTGCTGATTTGGATGACATCAAGAAAACTGATGGCATTACGTTGCTAGAACAAGAAGGCCTAAATGTTGGCTATCTTGCTTATAATACAGAAAAAGAAAATTTTGCTGATGCTAAAGTGCGTAAAGCGCTTAACCATGCGATCAACAAAGAAGCAATCAAAAAAGTTGTATTTAACGGCTATGCTACAATTGCTAAAAACCCAATTCCACCAACAATCTGGTCATATGACGATTCGACTGTAGATGATGGCTATGATGTTGAAAAAGCAAAAGCATTACTTGCAGAAGCAGGTAAAGCAGACGGCTTTAAAACAAATATTTGGGCTATGCCTGTTCAACGTCCATATAACCCAGATGCTAAGAAAATGGCAGAGCTTATTCAAGCTGACTGGGCTAAAATTGGCGTAGAAGCTGAGATTATTACCTTTGAATGGGGTGAATATCTTAAGCGTTCTAAAGCTGGCGAACATGAAACTGTATTGTTAGGTTGGACTGGTGACAATGGTGATCCAGATAACTTCCTACGCGTACTTTTAGGTTGTGTAGCAAAAGAAACTGGTGGCAACCGTGCACGTTGGTGTAACGAAGAGTTTGAAGCAGAACTTCAAGCCGCTCTTGTAACTGCTGACCCTGCAAAACGTACCGCTGCTTATGTTAAAGCGCAAGCTATCTTTAAAGCTGAAGCACCTTGGGCAACAATCGCTCATAGTGTTGTATTTATGCCAATCAGCAATAAAGTTACTGGCTATAAAGTAGATCCACTAGGCGGTCATTTCTTCCATAATGTTGAATTGAGCGAATAGTCTACATTCATATAATAATTGCAAACCGATCTTTGATCGGTTTGTTTTTTTATATTATGAATTAAATTCAAATATAATTTTTGAGGAAAAACATGTTTAGTTTTTTAACTCAGCGGTTAATGGTTCTGATACCCACTTTTTTTGGTATTACTGTTGCTGCTTTTATTTTCATACATATCATTCCTGGTGATCCTATTCTAATCATGGCAGGCGAACGCGGCCTACCCGCTGAAAAATATGCCGAGCTAATGCACGCATTTGGCTTTGATCAACCACTTTGGAAACAATATTTAGATTATTTATGGCAATTATTACAAGGTGATTTAGGCAAGAGCTTTGTAACAGGTCGCCCAGTTGTAGATGAGTTTTTTGAACTATTTCCTGCGACAATTGAACTTGCAGTATGTGCTTTAATTTTTGCGATTGTTATTGGTATTCCTGCAGGCATTATTGCTGCGGTTAAACGTGGTTCAGTATTTGACCATAGCTTAATGACATTGTCTTTAACT
>JABSRY010000551.1 GCA_013214985.1 Hyphomicrobiales bacterium | reverse complement strand
GGACAGCATATTTTTGGGTCTTATGCTTTCTTGCACCGTACCGGGTATTGCTTTGAGTTTACCATTATTTATGATTTGGGCGCATATTGGCCTCATTGACACCAAAATGGGGATGATTATCGTATATACCGCTCTAAATATTCCTTTCACCATTTGGTTGATTGATGGTTTTTTTAGACAAATTCCCAAAGAATTGAGTGAAGCTGGTCAGGTAGACGGCTGCACCCGATGGCAAGCCTTTTGGAAAGTAGAATTTCCATTGGCAAAATCAGGCATTGCCTCGGCAGCTATTTTTGCATTTTTAACCAGTTGGAACGAATATGCTTTGGCAAGTAATTTAACACGTTCGACAGATAGTAAAACACTTCCTGTTGGGTTAATGGATTTTACAGCCCAATTTACAATCGATTGGGCAGGAATGTCTGCCATGGCAGTTATCATTATTGTTCCTGCATTAATTCTCACATTCATCGTACAAAAACACTTAATATCTGGGCTCACTTTTGGTGGTGTAAAAGGGTAAAAATATATGACAAAAGTTACGCTAAAAAATATTGTAAAAAAATACGGAAAATTAGAAGTTGTCCATGGCATCAATATAGACATAGAACATAACGAGTTTATTGTTCTAGTCGGGCCATCTGGCTGCGGTAAATCGACCACATTACGCATGGTTGCCGGGTTGGAAGACATTACATCTGGTGAAATTAAGATTGGTGACAAAGTTGTCAATGAATTGGCGCCACGAGATCGGAATATTTCGATGATATTTCAAAATTATGCCCTATATCCGCATATGTCAGTCCGAGAAAACTTGGGCTTTGGGCTTAAAATTGCTAAGCATTCAGAAGCGGTTATTACCGAACGGGTAGCAGAGGCAGCCGAAATGCTCGGCATTGCAGATTTATTAGAAAGACGACCAGCAGAGCTTTCTGGCGGCCAACGTCAACGTGTTGCGATGGGGCGCGCTATTGTTCGTAATCCAGATGTATTCTTATTTGATGAACCTTTATCTAACCTCGACGCTAAGCTTAGAGTGCAAATGCGTACTGAGATTAAAAAATTACACAAACGGGTTAAAAACACCATTATTTATGTGACTCACGACCAAGTTGAAGCCATGACACTAGCCGACCGAATTGTGATTATGCGAGATGGCAATATTGAACAAGTTGGCACACCACTTTATGTGTTTAATTTCCCAACCAATGTATTTGTCGCATCCTTCATAGGCTCACCGCCAATGAATCTGATTGAGGCAACGGTGGAAATAAAGAACGGCAAGCGTGGCAGCCTATTATTCCCTGATAATATAATCATTCCCGTTCCGGAGCGGTTAAAAAATGCAGTCAAACATAACCAAAAAGTTGTAGTGGGTATCAGAGCGGATGATCTGACACCAGTAAACCACGGCATTGATGATGAATCTGAGAAAGCCGATTTGAATTTGACGGTTCACATTTCCGAGCCATTGGGTACAGAAACAATCTTATTCTGCTCAATCGGCGGACAAGAAATTCAGTGTAAAATGCTGAACCCCTACCCTGTAACTGCCGATGAAAAGATGACGTTTAAACTGGCAATAGACAAGATTCATCTGTTTGACTTTGAATCGGGCAATAACTTATTGGGGACTCAAGATGGCTAAAATCGTCAACATAGAAGTGATGATGGTCTATTTAACACCCAAGGTTAAACGTACCGATGCCATCCAATCATTTGTAAAGCAAGAGACCCCAATCGTAATTATTACCGATGCTGATGGCGTAAAAGGTTGCGGCTGTAGTTACACAATCGGCACTGGTGGCAGTTCAGTCATTTCACTAATTGTCGACCAGTTGGCACCTTTAATCATGGGGCAAGATGCTAAAAAAATAGAAAAAATATGGCATGATATGTTATTTCACACTCATGCCACAACGGTTGGTGTCATCACCTCCTTAGCTATGGCGGCCATAGACATTGCGCTGTGGGATTTGAAATCCATTAAAGCCAATAACCCGCTTTTTATAGAGGCAGGCGGCGCAAAGGATGAATTGAAACTTTATTCTACAGAAGGTGGCTGGCTACATATAGAAACCGAGCCATTGCTTGAACAAACGTTAAAAATGCAGGCCCAAGGCTTTAGAGGCGCCAAAATTAAAATTAGCAAAGAATTTGTTGGTGATGACGAGATAAGGCTAAAATCAGTCAGAGAGGCCGTTGGCGATCATTTTAACATCATGGTCGATGCCAATCAATCTTTCAGCCTATCCGAGGCCAAAAGGCGCAATAAGATTTTGACCAAATATGACATTGCATGGTTTGAAGAGCCATTGCCTGCGGATGATATTTGGGCGCATCAGAAACT
>JABSRY010000550.1 GCA_013214985.1 Hyphomicrobiales bacterium | reverse complement strand
CATCAACATATCAATCATCCTTAAGCGAAGCGATAGATACCCCATCGGCAGATGCGCGCGCCAATGAGACACAAATATTACATGAGGTCGAAGCATTGCCGCTAGGCGCCGCAAGGGCACAAGTGCACGAAAATTATATCATTGCCCAAAGTAAAACAGGCATGATCATTATCGACCAACATGCAGCGCATGAACGCATCGTTTATGAGCGCATGAAAAACATGTTCCATAATACAGATATAGAACGCCAATTGCTGCTCATCCCCGAAATTGTCGAGCTAACCTCAGAAGAATATTCCATTATAATCAGCGCTCAAACAGAGCTAAAATCACTAGGGCTTGTTTTAGAAGGTTTTGGCTATGACAGCGTTATCATACGCGAAATACCCGCCATTTTAAGCCGCACAAGCGTGCAAAAACTAATCAAAGACATTATCGACGACATTATAGAGCTTGGGCAAGAGCTTAAGATAAAAGAAAAGATTGACCATATTTTAGCAACCATGGCATGCCATGGCTCGGTGCGTTCGGGCAGGCGGCTAAATGTAGATGAAATGAACCAGCTGCTGCGTGATATGGAATCCACCCCACATAGCGGGCAATGCAACCATGGCAGGCCAACCTATGTTGAACTTAAATTGCACGATATTGAAAAATTATTTGAACGAAGGTAGTGAGAATAAATGAAAAATTTTGACGATAAATTATACCCAGAAATAGAACCTTTTAATAATTTTATGCTCAATGTAGGCGATGGGCACGAGATTTACGTCGAACAATGTGGCAATAAAGATGGCCAGCCCATCATCTTTTTACATGGTGGCCCAGGGGGCGGTTGTGGTGCAAATGATCGGCGATTTTTTGACCCTAAATTATATCATATAATTTTATTAGATCAGCGTGGCTGCGGTCGCTCTACCCCGCATGGCAGTTTAGATAAAAACACAACGCAGTATCTAATTGCAGATATTGAAGCCATAAGACAAAAGCTCAACATTCCAAAATGGCATGTTTTTGGTGGGTCTTGGGGCTCTACCTTATCTTTGGTTTACGCCCAAACACACCCTGACCATGTATTAAGCTTGGTGTTGCGCGGTATCTTTTTAGCAAGGCCTAAAGATGCACATTGGCTATTTGGTGGCGGTGGTGCATCCGAAATATTCCCCGATTATTGGCAAGAATATACTGACATTTTACACAAACATATCGGCGGCGAAACATTAAGCATAGAAGCAGCTTATAATGTGATGACTGGTGATGATAAATCGGCCGCAATGGAAGTTGCAAAAGCCTGGACTTTGTGGGAGCTTAGGTCTTGTACATTATTACCAAACCCCGAATTTGTAGCAGAAGCCGAAAATGAAAAGCTATGTTGGTCAATGTCGCGCCACGAGTCGCATTACATGGTCAACAATTGTTTCTTAGAACCCAATCAAATTATCGATAATTGCTATAAGATTAAACATATCCCAACTGTCATTGTGCATGGCCGCTATGATATTGTCTGCACGATAGAAAATGCCCACACGCTGATGAAGCATTTGGACAATGCAACCTTGGTGATTAGCGAAACAGCAGGCCATGCATCTGCCGAGCTAGAAACACGTCACCATTTGGTGACAGCAACTGATAAAATGGCAGAGATGAATATTAGCTAACTTCGAATGACGTTAACCAATATGCTGACAAATATTGTCGGCATGTTACGCTATTATAATGGCATTATTACAGCATCATAATAGCCGAGGTACATATGAGTAAGATAGATTTCAAGAAAACCCTAAAGCCGTTCTATAACCCAAAACCCAAGCAATTTGAGTTTATAAAAATCCCAAAACTAAATTTTATAATGATCGATGGCATCGGTTCACCAGGTACATCGGCGGCCTACTTAGATAGTTTAGCAGCTCTATACCCCCTAGCTTACAAACTTAAATTCATGGCAAAACTAAACGGGCAAGATTATGTTGTGCCATCTTTAGAAGCCTTATGGTGGGCAGATGATATGGCCGATTTTATAAACGATAATAAAGATAATTGGCGGTGGACATTAATGCTAATGTTACCCGAGTGGATTAGTGATCAAATGATAACCGAAGCAAAAAGCATTGTGGCAATAGGTAAAGCAAAAAAGCCCGCACCCAAATTAATAAGCCAAGTCAGGGTCGAAACCTATGAAGAAGGTTTAGTCGCACAATATTTACACATTGGCTCTTATGCCGATGAAGCACCCATTTTAAAATATATGCATCATGAATATATACCCCAAAATGGCTATAAAATGTCGAACCAACAAAGCAAAATACACAAACATCATGAAATATATATATCCGACCCACGCAAAGTAGCA
>JABSRY010000055.1 GCA_013214985.1 Hyphomicrobiales bacterium | reverse complement strand
AAGCGTTCCACTCAGCTTCTGCTACACTGGAGGGAATTGAGGTTGCACATATGATCCGCAAACAACAATTTGGAACCTCTGAGGAAACAGCTTTCCAACAATTTGCTGCACTCGCTGAATAACTGTGTCTAATAAGAGGGGCGACCCCGTCTGAATTAGCAGTTTGCGACAGAACCACTAAAAGCGTGAATCTGGTAATAATGTCTTTATCATCAATTCTTGTTGTGATGGTGGGGCTAATCCGTTAGCGGGTGGGTTGATATCGAGATTTGTCGGAAATGGATATCCCTCAGCACTTGATGCAATGACATTTAATATTTCGGACTTACTTAGCAGCTTAGTTTTTAACGCATTCGACAAAACAGGATATAACGCTAATCCTATTTTTTTTCGATCAATTTTTTCCATTGAACGGCCAAATACTGAAGAAATTTGGAGTAAATTTGCCATACGAATTACATCCTTTGTGCTATTCGCGCCTGCAGCATGAAAAAGACCTGGATTGAAGAATATTGCATCACCCTTATTAAGGGGGAACTGGATATAATGATCTTCAAAATATTGCTTAAAATCATTACGTCGCCAAGCGAGATACCCATCCGCATAGTTTTGTGAATAGGGCAAAAGCTTAGTTGGGCCGCTTTCCACGGGCATATCACAATGTGCCACGGCGCCTTGCAGAGTTAACGCATGAGATAACTGATGAACGTGTGGAGGATAAGAGCTAGCACGCGCCGATGTCAAAAACCCAAGATGATAATCACAATGTGGTTGCTGAGCGCCTCCGCCTGGGCGTACAACATTGATTTGTGAAGTCACCTGATAAGCCGGCCCTAACCAAGCTTCGGCTGCTAACGCTATCATATCATTGGCATAATATTGTGCGAATATAGTGGGTGCTCTTAAACAGAGTTTTTCCAATGCATTCCATATTCGGTCATTTTTGCCCGCTTCCGCAAAATGATCTTCGCCCCTCATGGTGCCACGTTCATCGGTAATAATTTTATGAAATATATCGCTTGCTTTATCGATTGGCGTGGTATCCACAAATGCCTGTTTAAAAACAAAAACACCCGCCCCGTTCAGTAAAATTGATTGTAATTCTGCCATTAAATCTTGTATAAATTTTGGGTTAGTCATTTTGTCGCGTAATATTGTGCAATCATAAATCGGAATATTTTTTTGTATGTCTACAGAATATAAAAGGTCTGCATTATCTTTTCGGTTGATCTGTGAAATAAACTCTTTAAGCGAGCAATTTTTTTCGCTAAATGTCATATTCCTTATCCCTTTATTTTAATGGTGGTTCCTATAGAACTCGCTTCTAAGAGTGCCTCTGCAATGATTTGGGCTTTCAACCCATCCTCTCCAGAAGGAGACGGCGACACACTTTTTTCAATGCAATCAATAAAATATTCAAGCTCAGCGAGGTATGCAGGCATATAACGTTCTAAGAAAAAATTGACCAATGGCGCTGATTGAAATCCATCGGCATTGGCTATTTCCACAGTGGTTTCGTGAATATTAGTCGCCCGCAGCATGCCTTTTGAGCCATGGACCTCAATGCGCTGGTCATAGCCGTAAGAGGCACGTCTCGAACAAGATATTTGACAAATTTTACCTGTGGCGGTTTTTAATGTGGCCGCTGCTGTGTCGAAGTCGCCAACAGTTGCTATTTCTGGGTCAATCAATACCGAGCCAACGGCTTGGACATCAACCAATTCTTCATCCAAAAGAAAGCGAAGCATATCAATATCGTGGATCATCATATCGGCAAAAATACCGCCAGAATGCTTTATATATGAAATTGGGGGCGGGGAGGGATCGCGGGATGTAATAATAACTTGTTCTATTTCACCTATTTCTCCAGCACGAAGGCGCGCCTGCAAATTAGCAAAACTTGGGTCAAAACGACGATTAAAACCCAGCATCAGTGGAATACCCGATTTTTTCACGGTTTCCATACATTTATGAATGCGCCCAATTGATAAATCAAAAGGTTTCTCACACATAACTGCTTTACCGGCCAATGCTGCTTTTTCTATAAATTGGGCGTGGCTGTCAGTTGGCGTGCAAATTATAACGGCGTCGATTGAATCATCTGCAAAAATTTTATCGGCACTATAGACTATTGCACCTGTTTCAGCTGCCAAGGCGGCCGCTGCAGATTCAAAGGCATCTACAACTGCAACTAACTTTGCGCGTTTACTTGCCATAATTGTACGAGCATGAACCTGACCGATGCGCCCGCAACCTAATAATGCGATGGAAATCATAATTATCTTCCTTTTAAATTGCTAATAACTTCTATAGCAGCGTGCTTCAAAGCGTTTATGGTTGGGTTAAGCAATGTTATCCGATCGAAACTTTCAGGGTTATCTAATAACGAACGGCGTAGTGCGTTACCAAATGCCATGCGCAGCTCAGTGCCGATATTAAGCTTACACACACGGGTGTCGCGTGCCAAACGGGCCCGAACATCTGCCGCAATGCCGCTACCACCGTGTAAAACGAGCGGTAAATTTGTGGCCACTTCAATTGCTCTTAGGGCATCAAAGTCTATATTGGTGGTTTGTTCGGTTTTAAGGTGTACATTACCAACGGATATGGCCAATGCATCGGCGCCAGTTTCTAAATTAAACCGCGCCGCTTCTTCAGGCAATGTGGTCGCGGATGCTGAACCTGCGGCATAGCCAACAAAGCCCACTTCGCCTTCTACAGATACGCCTGCCGCATGAGCCACTTCGACAAGTTTTGCAGTTTTATCAATATTCTCCGATATGGGCAAGCTAGACCCATCAAACATTACAGATGTGAATCCACTATCGATGCCTTCGAGGCAATCTTCTATTGAATATCCATGATCAATATGGCAAACAACCGGCACGCTCGCCTGTTCTGCTAAATGACGGAACATTTTGCCTAAAATTGGTATTGGCGTGTGTTTGCGACACCCAGGTCCTGCCTGAAGAATAATTGGAATGCCCGTTTCTTCGGCGGCTTCAACATAGGCTTTTGCATCTTCCCACCCTAACACAACTAGGCCCGCTATAGCGTAGCCTTCATTCATCGCAGGCAAAAGAACATCTGAGAGAGAAACTGCGGTCATTTGAATTTCGCAATCATATCTTTAATGCCGGGGATTGTTTCAACTTGATAGGCATGTTCGGGTTGGAACGATTGAACAAGTGAACGCTGGCTCTGGCCGCCTAGAATTGTAAAATAATACATTTCATATCCGGGCGCTACCACACACGGGTGATAGCCCGCATTAAATGCAAATGTTGAACCGTCGACTATATGAAAAGCCTTCCCAATGGCATCACCTTCTGGGTGTAAAAGTTGCATGCCAAACCCATGATCGGGCTTGAAGCGAAAATTATAAACTTCGTTATGGTTTGTTTCGTTAGGCAATTGGTCTGTATCATGCTTGTGCGATGGAAAACCAGACCAGCCACCTGCACCGACCGTGTATAATTCTGATACCAATAATCTGCCAACTTTGCTATGATATTTTATACCAAGAATATGTTTGATCTTGCGGTGTGTTTTAGTGTCATCAGACCCATATTGAATCATATCAATTTCATTAGCGCGAACCGCAAATGGGTCTAATATTTTATCATATTTTGCACCGGCGATAAAGATTTCTGCCCTTTCAGAGATACAGATGAATTCTGCTTTTGCGCCAGATGGCACATATACAGCCTCAGGTTCTCCATCCCAAACATTTAAAATTCGTTTACCAATGCCGGTATAATGTTCGCCTTCAACTTCTACATCAATTGAACCTGTTGCAGGTGCAATACAAGTTTCGTACCCCGGTGTTTGATAAGTGAAGGCTTGCCCTTTTTTGAGTTTAACAATGTTAAAATATGTATAGGGAGTATGAGAACTTTCAATATCTACGATTGGCTTATTAGAATTGTCGAATGGTGGAATATGCATGAAATTCTCCAGTTTAAAGGGGTGAAAGTATGTTTGATTGATAGAATTTTGCGATGTCTTGATGATTGGGCATCGCGGATGAACACGCCACACGCGTTACGACAATTGCTGCTGACGCTGAGCCTTGAATTACCGCCCCTTTAAGATCCATCCCATCGGCGAGGCCAGAAATAAACCCGCCCATAAAAGCATCCCCTGCGCCAGTTGGCTTTAACGCTTGTACTTTGAAAATACCTGTGTCAAATGATTTACCTTTTGTAAGGGTGGTCGAGCCAAGCTCGCCTTTTTTAAAAATAACGATGTCAGGCGAGCCGGTGATAAGTTTTGTCGCATAACTAAAGCCTTGCTTATAATCGCCAGCTGCAACGCCAAATTCCACGTCATTGCCAATTACAATATTGCATTGAGAAATCGCATCGGCGTAAACTGCCTGTGCTTCTTCAGTCGATGACCATGTATAAGGGCGGTAATCGATATCAATAATGATAGGCACATTTGAAGCACGTGCTTTTTCAATCGCACGAAAAATTGCTGCTCTTGAGGGTTCAATTGCTAATGCTGTTCCAGATAAAATAACGCCGCTCACAGTTTCAAAGTTATACGCTTCTATATCATCAATGCTCATTTCAAGATCGGCAGCGCCTCTTCGATAAATAACAGATTGGCAATTTTCTAAACGTGTTTCGACAACCGCAAGGGTGTTCCTTGCCTCGCCGCCGACGACACGACAGTTGGATGTGTCGATGCCAAAATTATTTAGTTTTTTAGCAACACTCCGACCGACGGCATCATTTGAAAAGCAGGTGATAATATCTACTTGGCTTCCCAATTTGGATAAAGCAACTGCGATATTGGCCGCCGACCCACCAACATGAGCAGAAAAATTGGTAGCATCTTCCATTTCGGTTCCTGGCGGTTCTGCATAAAAATCCAGGCCGGCGCGACCGATTGAGACAAAACGCTTGTGTTTTAGCTGCGCTGTAATAATTTCTATGGTCATTACACGCCCTTACGTTGTTGTTTGCGACCCGCTTCTATATTTACATGGGCTGTCGTAATATTTTCACTGTCAGAAATATGGGGTGTACCTACTTCCCACCAAGCATGCCCCTGATTTGTCCATCCTTCATATGGGTCAACCTGCATGCAGATTACATATGTTTTGTTGGCGGATTTCGCACGTTTAAAGGCTTCCGCTAATTCTGCAGGATTAGCCACAGTTTCAGCTTCTGCGCCCATTGAGCGGGCATGTGCTTCAAAATCAACTGCAAAAGGCTCCGATTTAATATTACTGTCAGCAATAAGATTGTTAAATGATACGTTGCCGGTTCCATTTTGTAACTTATTAATAACTGCAAAGCCCCCGTTATCTAGAACAATAATAATTAATTTTTGGCCCGTTAGCACAGAAGAATATATATCAGAATTCATCATCAAATAAGATCCATCGCCAGTAAACACAATGGTGTCTTGGTTTGGCTCTTTTTCCGATTGTGCAATTTTAGCACCCCAACCACCGGCGATTTCATACCCCATACAGGAATAACCAAATTCCACATCTACAGTACCGACATCAAGTGTACGCCAATTTGCTGTAATTTCAGCCGGCAAACCGCCCGCGGCGGCAATAATTCTATCGCGTTTGTCACATAGACTATTTACAACACCAATAACTTGCGCATATGAATTTGGTTTATTCCCATAACTCACATTATTGGCAACATATGCATCCCATGTTTTACGATATTGTTGGGCTTTATTAGCCCAGTCATCAGGTGCCTTATATTCACTCAGTTCATTATGCACAGCATTTAAACTGGTTTTTGCATCTCCAACCACGGGGAGTGAACGATGCTTATGTGCGTCATGACGCCCGACATTGATAGAGATAATTTGCGCCTTCTTATCAAATACAGTCCATGATCCAGTCGTAAAATCTTGCAATCTAGTTCCAACCGCTAAAATCACGTCGGCTTCGGCCGCGACTGCATTCGCAGAATCTGATCCGGTCACGCCGATTGGCCCTATGTTTAGTGGGTGGTCATTTAACAAATTGGCGCGTCCGGCAATGGTTTCAACGACAGGAATTTTATGTGCCTCTGCAAATTTTGTTAACGCCTTTACAGCACCAGAATATTGTACACCACCACCGGCGATGATTATTGGCCGTTTAGCAGATTTTAGTAAAGTAACCGCCTCAGAAATTTCCTGCGGGTCGGCGTGTGAGCGGCGGATGCGATGGATTTTTTTTTCAAAAAATTCAATGGGGTAATCATGTACCCAACCCTGGACATCTTGCGGCAACCCTATAAACGCGGGCCCACAATCTGCCGGATCTAACATAGTTCTAATTGCGTTTGGCAAAGACTGAATGATTTGCGCCGGATGGGTTATTCTATCCCAATAGCGTGAAACAGCTTTAAACGCATCATTCACGCCAAAAGTCGGATCGCCAAAATGTTCCATTTGCTGCAAGACTGGGTCTGGCAGTCGCGTTTGAAATGTATCGCCGCAAAGCATCAACACGGGTAAACGGTTTGCATGGGCTAAAGCAGCAGAAGTTAAAAGATTACTTGTACCGGGGCCGGCACTCGCTGTGCAAAACATAAACCGTTGGCGTAATTTTTGCTTCGCATATGCCGCCGCTGCAAACCCCATACTCTGTTCGTTCTGTCCTCGATAAATAGGCAACTCATCTTTGTGGTTATACAGTGCTTCACCTAAACAAGTGACGTTTCCATGCCCAAAAATTGCAAAGCCACCACCACACAAACGGACAACTTCTCCGTCAATTTCAATATACTGATTTGCAAGGTGGCGGATGAGTGCTTGAGCTAGTGTTAACTGAATGGTGTTGGCTTGAGTTGACATCATATTTTCTCCAAATACCGAAATGTTTCTTGACGCAGACGTTAATTCAATTATAACCAAATTGCAACCGGTTGCAATTTAGCCACAATAAAAAATTTGGGATAACCTTAAAATGCGCAATATTGGAATAGGAATTATCGGTGGAGGATATATGGGCAAAGCCCATTCCGTTGCTTATCATGCTGTTGGCGCAGTGTTTGAAACGAACCTTCGTCCAGTTTGTGAAATGATATGTACAACTACAGAAAAAGGCGCGCGAGAAAAAGCGGAAAAATTTGGTTTCCGAAAGTCTACATCTGATTGGCAATTGTTAGTGGCAGAACCGGCTGTTGAAGCAGTGATCATTGCATCTCCGCAAAAATTTCACCGTGATATTGCCCTTGCAGCCTTTAAAGCCGGTAAGCCAGTTTTTTGCGAAAAACCACTAGGGGCTAGCATTTCAGATAGCTTGGCTATGGTGCACGCCGCTGAAGCTAGTGGATTGGCCAATATGGTGGGCTTTAACTATATACGCACGCCCGCATCACAATTGGCTCGGAAAATTATAGAGTCGGGTGAAATTGGTGAAATAACGTCCATTAGGGCCGAACATACGGAAGATTTTTATGCTGACCCCAATGAGAACGCCAGTTGGCGAACCGATGGTAGATCTAATGGTGCTATGGGAGATTTAGCCCCTCATATAATAAACGGTGTTTTGGCATTGGTCGGACCTATTGTTGATTTGGTTAGTGACATTCAAACCGTGCACAAAACAAGACCAAGTGGTAATGGGCAGATGAATGTAACCAACGACGATCAAGGCCATTTATTATGCCGGTTTGCAAATGGCGCATCAGGGTCTATTTTTATAAGCCGCGTGGCGACTGGCCGGAAAATGGGTTACGCATATCAAATTTACGGTACTAAAGGTGCTATCAGTTTTGATCAGGAAGACCAAAATGCTTTGTGGTTATATGACACTGAAGCAAAGTCTAACCAGCAAGGTTTTACTAAAATTTTGACGGGTCCAGAACATCCGGATTATAGGGCGTTTTGTCAAGGTGCTGGCCATGGTACGGGGTATCAGGATCAAATTATTATAGAAGCAAAAGATTTTTTACAGGCGATCGAAACCGGCAAACAAGTATGGCCAACCTTTCGTGATGGATTGGAAGTCAATAAAGTCATCGAGGCTGCTTGGATTAGTAATGAAGAAAAAATATGGGTATCAGTTAATTAAATTTGAATTACTGTCCATGGATGAATATTTTTTAAAGGAACAATTTTATGACAATTAAAATTGGAAATGCGCCTTGTTCTTGGGGGGTGGAATTTGCAGATGACCCACGTAACCCGGACTGGATTACTGTGCTAGATGAGTGCAAACAGGCTGGTTATAAGGGTATTGAATTAGGCCCTATTGGGTTCATGCCAGAAAATTCTGAAATTTTGAGTGATGCACTCAACGAGCGCGAACTAGAAATAATTGGTGGTGTGATTTTTAAGCCATTTCATGACGCAAGCGCTTGGGATAGTGTTATTGATAACGCTAAACGTACCTGCAAAGCGCTAAAAGCCCATGGTGCAAAACATTTGGTACTTATTGATTCTATTTCTGAACGGCGTGCACCTACGGCTGGACGTGCAAGTGAGGCAGTTCAAATGGATAGTGCAGAGTGGCTCGGCTTTGCGGAACGAATTCGTACCATCGCCAAAATGGGGTCAGAAGAATATGGTTTGACGGTAGGCATTCATGCCCATGCCGCAGGCTTTATGGATTTCGAGCCAGAATTAGAACGTTTATTAGCAGAAGTAGACGAAAATATTTTAAAGATCTGTTTTGATACCGGCCATCATACCTATGCAGGATTTGACCCCGTCGTATTTATGAAAAAGCATATTAATCGAATTTCTTATATCCATTTCAAGGATATAGACCCATTGGTAAAAGCAAGTGTTATTTCAAACCGAACTGGGTTTTATGAAGCATGTGGACAGCAGATTTTTTGTTTGCTTGGGAAAGGTGAAGTAGATTTTCCGGCAGTGCGCCAAGTGCTTATTGATAACGATTTTGATGGATGGTGTACAGTCGAACAAGATTGTGACCCAACATTAGATGTGTCACCAATGAAAGACGCAAAAGCGAATAGACTCTATCTCGAAACAATTGGTTTTCAGTAAGGATTAATGATATGACAAAATTAAATTGGGGCATGATTGGTGGCGGTAAAGGTAGCCAAATTGGGCCCGCACATAGGCTGGGTGCTAGCGTAGATGGCGATTACTCATTTGTTGCTGGCGCATTGGATCATGATCCTGAAAAGGGCCGTGCCTATGCGCAAGAATTAGGCATTTCTGCCGATCGAGCTTATGGTGATTGGCGTGAAATGCTTGAAGGAGAACGAAACCGTGCTGATCGTGTGGATTTGGTAACGGTGGCAACCCCGAACGCCACCCATTACGAAATCACCAAAGCGTTTCTTGAAGCAGGTTTTCACGTGTTATGTGAAAAACCAATGACTATGACTGTCGAAGAAGGTGAAGAAATCGTTGCTGTGGCCAAGAAATTTGGCAAAATATGTGCCGTAAATTATGGGTATTCGGGCTATTCTTTGGTTCGTCACATGAGAGCAATGATAGCGCGAGGCGATTTGGGTTAGGTGCGTGTTGTT
>JABSRY010000549.1 GCA_013214985.1 Hyphomicrobiales bacterium | reverse complement strand
GATGCCGTGGTGACCATGTATCATGACCAAGGGCAAATTGCTTTGAAACTTTTGGGGTTTGAACGCGGTGTTACTGTGCAGGGCGGGTTGCCTTTTCCCGTGGCGACGCCAGCACATGGTACTGCATTTGCCTTGGTAAAGCTGATGTTGGTGCCACGAAGGCTGCCTTTAAGGTGGCTTGTAGCATGGTAAGAGACTGGCAGAAGAAAGTATTTTTTGTATAAAATGGAATTTGAGATGATGTTTAAACCGCATGGGAAGCACCTTATTGCAGGGCAATGGGTAGACAATGTAAATAAATTTAAATCGGCGCCTGCAACTGGTGATGCGCATGATTTTTCGCTTGCTACGCTAGCGCATGTTGATGAGGCCGCAAAAGCTGCAGAAAAAGCTTTTTGGACTTTTGGTTATTCTAACGCTAAACAGCGGGCTGAATTTTTAAATTGTATTGCGGATGAAATAGATTTGCGTGCTGATGCGATAACTCAAATTGGTAACCAAGAAACGGGTTTGCCAACTGCTAGACTTGAAGGAGAGCGCGGCCGTACAATTGGGCAATTGCGACTTTTTGCATCGCATATATTGAAAGGTGATTATTTGGATCGTCGCCATGATACGGCATTGCCCGATAGAGAACCATTGCCTAGGCCTGATTTGAAGATGATTCAGCGACCAATTGGCCCTATTGCGGTTTTTGGTGCATCTAACTTTCCGCTTGCATTTTCGACCGCTGGTGGTGATACGGCTTCGGCATTTGCAGCTGGCTGCCCTGTGGTGGTTAAGGGGCATAATGCGCACCCTGGAACGGGTGAAATTATTGCTGAAGCTATTCATGCTGCGATTAAAAAGTGCGGTCTGGATGCCGGTGTGTTTTCGTTGATACAAGGGGGTGACAATGCTGTCGGCGCTGCTTTGGTGCAACATCCTTTGATTAATGCGGTTGGTTTTACGGGCGGGCATGCAGGTGGGCGTGCATTGTATGATTTATGTGCGAGTCGGCCTGAGCCAATTCCGTTTTTTGGGGAATTAGGATCCGTTAACCCAATGTTTTTATTGCCAGATGCTGTTAGAACTCGCGCTGTAGAAATTGGCAAGGGTTGGGCTGCATCGCTTATTATGGGAGCAGGGCAGTTTTGTACCAACCCTGGTGTTTGTGTTGTTTTGGAAGAAAATTCGGAACTGTTTATTGATGCTGCGATTGGCGCATTAAAATTGGTTGAACCGCAGGTAATGCTGACTGATAATATTGCGGGTGCATACCGCAATGGGCGAAATAAGATTGCTGAAGCAAGCGGTGTGCAGGAAATACTAACTTCGACCTGTGATTTGCGTAATGCTAGCCCATATTTATATAAAACTACGGCTAAACAGTGGCTGGAAAACGAGATATTGGGCGAAGAAGTTTTTGGACCACTTGGTTTGATTGTCGTTGCTAAGGACATGGATGAAATGCGCGCCGTTGCGATGTCACTACAGGGGCAGTTGACTTGTACGCTGCATATGGATGAGGGCGATTTAGCTTTTGGTGCTAGTTTGCTACCTATATTGGAACGTAAGGCTGGCCGTATTTTAGCCAATGGTTTTCCGACTAGTGTGGAGGTGAGTGACGCAATGATACATGGTGGCCCGTACCCTGCATCTACCAATTTTGGTGCTACTTCGGTTGGTACGCTTGCTATCAGACGATTTTTACGACCCGTATGTTATCAGAATATGCCTGAAACATTAATTCGCGAATGGTAGAGTTGTCGCCATAATTATATGATTAATTGGGTTTATGGGTTTTTCTATTTACTTTGAGCCAGTTGGAAAAAGAAATGACGGCTGGGTTTTCTTCTTGCTCGTATGGATATGCGAAATAGTAGGAGCCATTGCCTTTAATTGAATTATTGTTTGCTAGGATGAGTTTTTTTGTTTTTAGTTCTTCTTGAATTAAAAATTCGGGCAGTAGAGCGATGCCGATGCCTGCAATGGCAGCTTGGATAATATGCGCGTAATATTCGAACCTTGGCCCTACGGCGGATTTATTGGTTTTGATGTCAAAATTTTGAAACCATTCTTTCCATAAATATGGACGTGTCGTATGTTGAATTAGGGCATGGTCTAATATTTCTTCACTTTTAGATAATGTTGGTTTTGATTGTAAGTTGGGTGAACAAACCGCGACTAGCTGTTCGTCCATTAAAAATTCTAATTTTGCGCCTGGCCAACTGGGTGCGCCAAAGTGAATTGCGGCCTCGATTGGCTCGTTATTAAAATTAAACGGTTTAATTTTTGATATACACGCCTCACTCCAAGACCCGAAAGTCTTGATGTGATATTATACGGAAATTATCTGTAACTTGATCTCG
>JABSRY010000548.1 GCA_013214985.1 Hyphomicrobiales bacterium | reverse complement strand
ATCATTAAAATTTGTTATAAATTTGATGCTTACATATTTGGATAGTTGGGTCCACCACCACCTTCAGGCACTTTCCAAGTAATATTTTGCGCAGGGTCTTTAATATCGCATGTTTTACAATGCACACAATTTTGCGCATTAATCTGAAAATATTGCTTCCCATCTTTTTCCAAAACTTCATATACTCCAGCTGGGCAATATCTTTGAGCAGGCTCCGCAAATATCTTTAAGTTCTGATCAATCGGTATAGAAGCGTCGGCTAGTTGCAAATGGCAAGGCTGATCTTCTTCATGGTTGGTTGCCGATAAAAACACCGAGGATAGCAGATCAAAAGTAATCTTCCCATCAGGCTTCGGATAATCAATAATTTTGCATTTTTCAGCAGGTAATAGGCTTTCCGCATCCGATTTTTTATGGTGAAGCGTATAAAAATCCATGAATGGGAAAATAGTCTTAAACCACATTTCCATACCGCCCAACATCATGCCAATATAATTACCAAAGCGCGATATTAAAGGCTTAACATTACGAATTTTCTTTAAAT
Organism: Hyphomicrobiales bacterium; assembly: GCA_013214985.1. Classification (GTDB taxonomy): domain Bacteria; phylum Pseudomonadota; class Alphaproteobacteria; order Rhizobiales; family OSC116; genus OCS116. The sequence goes on along the minus strand of JABSRY010000548.1, from coordinate 1,809 downwards.
CTTGACCAATAGGGCCATTAAGCACACTATCGCTATAAGCAGTTAATTCATCATGGCTGCGGTCTTGCGCAATCGCATCAAACGCCGCCTCTGCTGCATGAATGCCAGACCACATGGCGTTATGTGTGCCCTTTATGCGCGGCAAGTTGACCATGCCAGCCGAGCAACCCAATAAAACACCACCGCTAAAAGTAAGCTTAGGTAAAGACTGAAAACCACCCTTAGTAATTGCCCGCGCACCATAAGCAATGCGCTTACCTCCTTCTAAAATCTCGCTAATCGCAGGGTGGGTTTTATATTTTTGAAACTCCCCAAATGGCGATATATACGGGTTCGAATAGTCCAAATCGGTAATATAACCAATAGAAATTTGATTATTGTCCAAATGATATAAAAATGCACCCGACCCCACATTAGCAGGCGATGGCCAACCCAAAGAATGGATCACCAAACCCTCATCATGGTGCTCAGGCTTAATTTCCCAAAGCTCTTTAATGCCCAAACCAAATTTAGGCACATCACAATCCGCATCTAATTTAAAGTTTTCAATCAACTCTTTAGCCAGCGATCCGCGCACACCTTCGCCAATTAAAGTATATTTAGCATGAATTTCCAAACCCCGTTCAAAACTAGGCTTAGGCTTGCCAACGGCACCCATGCCCATATCGCCCGTTGCAACGCCTTTAACGCTACCATCTTGGTTATATAAAATTTCCGCACCCGCAAAACCAGGGTAAATTTCAACACCCAAACTTTCGGCCTGTTCACCAAGCCAACGGGTTACATTGCCAAGGCTCACAATATAGTTGCCATGGTTATGCATTAAAGGCGGTAATAAAAAGTTCGGAATTCGCAGCGCACCAGAGGGGCCAAATATAAACATTTTATCTTTTTTAACTGGCACATCAAGCGGCGCACCCTTTGCTTTCCAATCAGGAATAAGCGCGTTAAGCGCCACAGGGTCAATCACCGCACCAGATAATATGTGCCCACCCACTTCAGCGCCTTTTTCAAGCACAACAACAGTTATTTCTTTTTCATTTTCTTGCGCAAGTTGCATAATTTTAATAGCAGCACTTAGCCCAGCAGGCCCTGCACCAACAATAACCACATCTACTTCCATAGATTCCCGTGGTTCAAGAGCAGGATTATTTTCAACTTCTGTCATTTATAGTACCAATTATTGCTGTAGATTTTAATGTTTCTAATCTCCATTAAGAACAAATTCCTGCAAAATTGCAAACATTTCTTAGGTAATTGACGTCAATTTAATATTTTGTGCACTTTTTTAAACTCATCAACTTATTCCAATAGCATATAAACTAAAACTCCAATATTCACTTGATAATCCTCGCTTAAACTGGTTAATTCAGTTTATGCAAATAGAACCCGTTTCAAATATCGATAATTTAAGCCAAGCCGAGCTGCTCGACATATTAAGTTGGTATGTAGATGCAGGTGTCGATGAGGCAATGTCCGAAATCAGCATCGATCATTTTGCACCCAATCAAACACAACCCACTCAATTTGCACCTAATGCACCAAAAACAAATCAAAAAATAGCGGCCAACGCTACCCAAACACCCCATTTTGATAATGCACCGAAGGCCGCAAAACCCGCATTAAAAACCACGCAAACCAAACCAAGCACCAATAAAACCCGCTTGGCAACAGACCTGCGCGCAGGCCAAGTTAACTACGACCATTCCATAAAAAAAGCCCAAGAAACCGCCACAAATTGCGATAGTTTGCAAGCATTGGGCAAAGCCCTCGCAAGCTTCGAAGAAAGCAGCCTAAAACAAACCGCCA
>JABSRY010000547.1 GCA_013214985.1 Hyphomicrobiales bacterium | reverse complement strand
CAGCTCAATACTAACGTTATGTAACATATCATCATTTATACTCGATATACTACACATTTACCCAAAAAAAATTAATCGGAGATTATTAAATCTAATGAAACTATTAGAAACAATCACACAAATTTACTTCCTTACCCCTATTTCCGAAATTAAAAACTTTGAGGTACAACGATGAACGATAGCGTTTCAGCGACAGAACAAACAACGGCTAATGCAGACACGGATGCGTCAAGTATTCCAGTAGTCAATAAAAACAGCCTGACCCTTCATCAAGCGACAAGAGCAGAAGACATTGTCAAATTACGTGACATAATGTTGGAGTTTCATAGTGAATGTCGATATTCGCATTTGCCGTTTTCTGAAGAAAAGTTCATTCGCATCTATACCAAAGCAATCAATAATCTTAACGATACGATTTTTTTGTATATACAGCGCGATGGTAAAACTGTTGGCGCATTAAATGCTGGCGTTGGTGATTATTATCTAGGTGTTGGTGGTCGTATGGTTACTGTCTATGGGATCTACGTGTCCAAACGAATTCGGGGCAGTTTTTTAGGCGGAAAAGTCGGCTTAAAGCTTATTCGTGCAATCAGTGATTGGGCTAAGTCTAAAGATGCAGAAGAAATTCACATTCATACAACCTCGGGCATTGAGACAATGCGTACAGATAAACTTCTTACCCGTATAGGTTTTAGTGCAATGGGAGCAAACTATGTGGCAAAAATTTAGGAGCTTTGATCAAAGTATGGAAAGTTTAATACCAATAAAAAACAATTTCTTGCAAAGTTATTATGAAAAATTTCATAATAACTTCATCAACCTTTTTTTATTTGTATTTACGTTCTTCATCGTTTCTTTAATTTTTACAAATGCTATCCGTGCAGAGGAAAGTTATAAATTTGGAACTATTAAACTTAAATCAATTATAAATAAATCTGATAAAGGAAAAACACCTCCATTAACTGCCGATGAGATTGAAGCTCTTAAAAGCAAGGCGGCTCATGATATGATGCGCCATCTTCATGCGGTGACTTATAGTTTTGATCAATTTCTACGTGGAATGAAGTTAGGCTGTTACCCTTCCTCAATCATAGATGGCTTGAGAGATTATGACTCGGTTATTAATAAATGGTTTAAAGATGATGATGCAAGTATCAAATTTGATAATAGTCTTTCGAGTTACAATCCTGATAAAATCCTTAGGCCTGATACAAACTATAAATTTCCCAAAATACAATCTATTGCAAAAATTCAATTTTTGCCCGATTTCTATTTAACTTCAACCTCAACTGTTGAGGAATGTAAAAAAAATGGCTGTGAAGTTCACCTACGACAACTTTCTCCATTTTCTGTAGGTAGCTGGTTGTCAATATGGGTTGATGAAAATTCATTTGTGGAATTAAACTATATAGACGATGGGATTTTTAGATATAGCTTAGAGAGGCTAAATAAATTCAAAGATAAAGATTATAGTTATTCGATTGTGATTCAAGGCGCTAAAAACCCAAAAAATTTCATCAATCAAATGTCATTTTATATTAGAGCAAGTGATCTTGACGGAATAGAATGTACTAAAAATTGTGATCAATTACCAACTTATAATGGCGCTAATAAAAGCAAATACAAACCTTGGTTGCCACTTTATAGTATAAGCGCTTTTTACTCAGATCACGTCAAAAAAAGCTGTGACTATTAATTGTATTTCGAAACAAAAAAACTTAAAATATTATATAGGAGATTTAGATGAGCGGTTTATTTAAAATTACTAAAACGACTACAAATAAAAAAGAAGTCCAAGATGCTGTGGATTTTATTAAAAATTCAGATGCATATGAAGGTCTTGATAATTACCATAAAGGCCAAATAATCGTTACTGACAACATAAATGATTTCGCACCAAAACACAGACCGGGTTTAGATGATCCATCGGTTGGTGGGTCGTATTTAAACGATGATATTGGTCCTGTTATTTATATAAAAACGGATCGTTCGAAAGGATCATCTAAAGAAGAACAAAAACTAATAAACAAATCTTTTACTCACGAACTCACGCATTCCATATCTCCTAAAGACGTACATGGAAAGCAATTTAATGGCAATTATCTGGATATGATGAAATTAACAGGTATCGACCCAAAGGATGAAGTTTATGGGAAGGATGGGAAAAGAGTTTTTAAATACGAAGGTTCATCACTTGGTATGGATGATTATAATAAACACAAAGCACCGAATAAAGATAGCGATTGGATAGGCACTAATGATATTGAAGCAGGTTGGGATCCTTCAAATGCTCAACTTGAACGATCATCATCTGGCGGCGGCAAAGGCAGCCAGAGCGATCACGGCCAATCTCCAACTT
>JABSRY010000546.1 GCA_013214985.1 Hyphomicrobiales bacterium | reverse complement strand
CATCATCTTTTCGGTATGATTACGGGTCGCGATAGGCTCATGAATAATGGTTTTTCCACTAATATTAAGCCCCGCAAGTAATATTGCCGATTTAACCTGCGCCGAGGCCATCGGCAACGTATACTCAATTGGCAACGGATTATCGGTACCAATAAATGTAAATGGCATTTTTTTATCATTATCACCCGAAATAGTAGCACCAATTTCAGCAAGCGGATTAATCACCCGCCCCATAGGACGAGAGCATAAAGATGCATCGCCCGTAAAGTCAGCACTAAAACCATGGCTAGCTAAAACGCCCATCATTAACCGAGAGCCTGTACCTGCGTTGCCAAAATCTAAAGGGCAATTGGGTTTTTTAAGGCCACCGACACCAGCGCCAACAATTTCCCAAACATTATTATGTTTGGTAATTTTAATACCCATTTTTTTAAGTGCATCTGCTGTGGCCATCACATCTTCGGCCTCTAACATGCCTGTAACTTTTGTTACGCCGATAGATAAAGCGCCAAATATAAGCGAACGATGCGATGTGGATTTATCACCAGGCACACGAATGTTGCCCGTTAAAGGATTTGCTACGTTTGCACGCAACTGTAGTTTATTTTTCATAATTTTTGGGATTTGTAAAGTTGATCTCTAGGTGCAAATTAACATAGGGTATATTTTTAAGCAAGTTCAAATGTAATCATAGGCTATTTTTAGACAATATCTAAATATGCTTGACAGTAAAGCCCCTACATGGCAAACCCCATCTAATATAATTTACAGCTCTAATGAGCATGCTAAGAATTTTAAGGAAACATAAATGGCTGAACGTCCTGACTATGGTATAAAAATGGAATGCTCAAGCTGCGGCGAGCGTTTTTTCGATCTTAACCGCACACCTATCACATGCCCTAAATGTGATTTTGTTTACCCAACAACAGAAGATAAACGCGCTCCAGTAGTGGAAGAAAAACCTGTCAAGGTGGTTGCCGAAACGGAAACAGAAAATCAGAAAGAAGACACTGAATTTGTAAGTCTGGAAGATGCTGATGCAGCTACGATTTCTGAACTTACTGGCGGTGATGATGATGACAGTTCTAACCCCGATGAAGATAGCTTCTTAGAAGAAGACGGTACAAATACAAGCATTGAAGATGTTGTTATCCATAATATCAGCGATAGTGATAACGATTCATAAGCAAAAACCATATATAAGAATATACGGTGAAAACTAAAATTACCTCTTGCATAAAACATTTGTTTTTTATAGTTTTCACCCAACACGTTATGGCCACCCAAAGCCATAACTTATAGTGGGGCCATAGCTCAGTTGGGAGAGCGCTTGAATGGCATTCAAGAGGTCGTCGGTTCGATCCCGTCTGGCTCCACCAATTATCTTATTTCACAACATTATATGCATCAAAGCTAGCATCTAGTACTATAGCATTACGCCTATGTAATAAATTGTTAACTATATGTTCTTAAACTCGGCTCTAATTTATAATTGGGGTTATATATGTTTAAGAATATTACAATAAAAATGTACAGTTTAATTATAGTTGCATTTATTGCGATAACAGGCGTTATATTTTTAGCAAGCTCAGCAGTTGTAACCTATAAGGTTTCTAACGCTCAAAACGCTTGGTCAAACTACCATAACAACAGCGCAAACCGTTTTTTAGCCCTAAATGCGTTAAACGAAAACATTGGCTATGGCGGTATGATACAACATTTCAAAACCTATACATTGCGCAAAGAAACCCAGTATATCGCCAAGTTTCAAGCGTCTTTAGGCAGCACGAATGCTGCTTTAATGCAATATGAACGTTCTGGCATAGACGAGAATGAACTAAAATTAATAAACGATATTAGAACCGTCGTTCGTAGATATTCTCAAAAATTCAATATTTCGAAGGCCTTCTCAAAAATGAATAAGTCATCTGTTGATATTGATAAAATCACAAAAATTGACGACAAGCCTGCCCTTAGAGCAATTGCTGAACTTCACCAAATATCGCAAAATATATTAAAAGTTGATGGGCAAACCTCTCGTCTAGAATTGCTAAACAAAATGCGACAACAATTTGGTTACGGCGGTATCATTCATAATTATAAAAACTTTATATATCAGATAACCCACACACAATCAGGTATGTTGCGCTTTATGCGAAACTAAATGAAGGAAAACTTCCTTCGTCAGAAGAGCAGATCGAGTTGGAAACTTAATGGCAAATCAACACTGTTATATGATACCAGTACGCTTGGGAAACCTACATGAACTACGCATACAACAATAATATTAACGCTATGAACACAGGAAAACAAAATTACCATGGATACGTCCAGTATCTTAGCCAACCAGGAGGCTACAAATACACAG
>JABSRY010000545.1 GCA_013214985.1 Hyphomicrobiales bacterium | reverse complement strand
ATTGTCACGTCCACCACCACGGCTGTCGCGGCTCTCAATGCGGTAACCTACTTGGTCTTGCGGGCGAAGTTCAGCATCATAGCCTTCGTCAATTTCGTCATATGCAGCGCCTAATTGGTCTTTAAGCACTTGTGTCGCAATAGGTTCAACCGTACCACGTTCCATATTGTCCAATTTAAACGGGCCATAAGATAAGCGAATAAGGCGGTTAACCTGCAAACCAAATGATCCGAGCACTTCTTTAACTTCGCGGTTTTTGCCTTCTTTTAGGCTAATGCTAATCCAGCAATTATCGCCATTTTGGCGCTCTAATTTGGCATAAATACTACCATATCTAATGCCATCAACCGTAACGCCATTTTGCAATGTATCAAGCTGCTGTTGAGTTACTTTACCATAAGCACGGGCGCGATATTTACGTTGCCAACCTGTTGAAGGCATTTCTAAATAACGGGCTAAAGAGCCATTATTGGTAATTAATATTAAACCCTCGGTATTAATATCCAAGCGACCAACCGATATAACGCGCGGCAAACCTTCTTGGCGCAAACGCGAAAACACAGTCGGGCGACCTTCAGGGTCACCATGGCTTGTTACCAAACCAGCTGGTTTATAATATTTCCAAAGTCTTGTGGCTTCTGGTGCTTTAATCACTTTGCCATCTACTTTAATAATGTCTTTTTCAGAAACTTTAACCGCAGGGCTGGTGAGCAAACGACCGTTTACAGAAACGCGCTTATCTTCAATCCATCTTTCAGCATCACGGCGCGAGCAAAGCCCAGCGCGTGCCATTACTTTGGCAATGCGGTCAAACTTCACGGGTGGTAATTTAGGGATAGAGCCATGCATGTCCATTTCGCTGGCTTGTTTATCATATTTCTTATCGCCAAATTTTTTGTCGTCGGATTTCTTATCGCCGAACTTTTTGTCGCCAAAACTTTTAGCGTCATTTTTTTTATCATAGGGGGTTTTTTCGTAAGACATATCGTTGCTCACCATCTGTTTAGCATGTACACTATAAGATATCGCATCTTATAGCTGCACTGGGTTATAATTAGTTTAGGTCTAGCCTAAGTTTTTAGCTTGTAACAGAGCTTGACCAAAAGTGGAAGTAATTTTATATAAAACTATGAATATAATTAACGACCAAATATTACCCATGCAAATTGCCCTAAACGAAGCCAAAGCAGCAGAGCAAAGAGGCGAGGTGCCAATTGGCGCGGTAATAGTAAATAAGATGGGCAAAATAATCGCAAAAGCAGGCAACGAAACCCGCGCAAATAACGACCCAACAGCCCATGCCGAGGTGCTGGCAATAAGGCGCGCTTGTGCTGTATTAAAAACCGAGCGGCTAAACGGCTGCAAATTATATGTAACATTAGAGCCATGCAACATGTGCGCAACAGCCATTAGCTTCGCCCGAATAGATAAGCTTTATTATGCCGCAGAAGATATAAAAGGCGGTGCAGTAGACAACGGCACCCGCTTTTACCACACCAAAATTTGCCACCATAAACCCGAGGTCATCGGCGGCCTAAACGAAATAGAAGCCGCAAGAATCCTAACCAATTTCTTCAAATCAAAACGCTAATTATTATTGAATAAATCGCGTTGTGATTTTGCGGTTTTTTTATTCGATCTGTATTTTTTACCTTGCGGTGTCTCTAAAACATCTTTACCAATTATTCTCTCTATAACGGTTTGCACCCGATGATTTGTTAGTTTTACTTCACCCAGTGCATTTATTTTTCGTTTTATAACTAATTCACACACAATTCTTGTCCTATTAACAAAACTAACCTCTTTTGCTATAACTGAGTTTTTAAAGATGTCGTCATGCATCTCAAATGTTATAATTTCATCAAGATAAATACCTTTCCACTTATATTTACCTTCCTTCAAAACTGGAGATATAATTTCGATGACCGCTTCTTCAACAGTTTCTGGCTTTATCGCATTATCAATAATTATATATTTATAAAAATCTTCTCGAACAATAGTTTTTTTCGTCTATCATATTATTGTTTAGAATATTTGAAATTGAAACTTTTGAAACCTTTGATTGACTTAACAGAATTTTATATAAGTTTGACTTTCGCGTGGTTATCTTCACGGAATCGTTAAGATAAGATAAGTTTTCTTCTATCGTTTCTGGTTGAACCTTACTAAGCTTTAGCTCTGTTTGTAGTTTTAGAATGCTAAGTTTTGTTTCTTCTTTTTTTGAGGTTGAGGTATTCTTCATCATATAATTTATATACGATTTGGTCTTTTGGAATAAATCCTATGAGGCCAAGTATAGCCTGACGCCTTTAATTTGATTCAAATTTGCCCACCCCAAAAAGTTCTTCAGTGGTACATTGTTGTCGTCG
>JABSRY010000544.1 GCA_013214985.1 Hyphomicrobiales bacterium | reverse complement strand
AAATTTGCACAGGCTGGCTATTATGAGATTTGGGCTCGTGCCACAGATAGCGAAGGTATAACGCAGCCGTTTGCGATTGATTGGAACCCTAAAGGATATCTAAACAACACAATGCATCGCGTTGGTGTTCGTGCGAGCTAATTTAAAAAATCAAATTAAATTTAAGGCAATGAATGTTTGGTTGCCTTATTCTTTAGGAGGGATAATGAAATTTTTCGTTTTAAATGCAGCGATGGTAGCTGTACTAATTGTTGGTGTTTCAAATAGTCAGGCACAGGAAACTCTGCTAAATCAACTTAAGCAAGCAAATATCGTCAAGGGTGAGAAAATATTCAATAAATGTAAATCATGTCATACGATTGACAATGGTGGAAAAAACAAAATTGGGCCTAACCTTTATGGCATTATTCAACGACCCGTTGGAACAGTAAAAGGATTCAAATACTCAAAAGCTTTGGTCAAATTCGGTGATCGGTGGACACTTAGTCGTTTAAATGCATTTTTGACAAAACCAAAAGTTGTTGTAAAGGGTACAAAGATGAACTTTTTAGGAATCAAGAAACCCGTTGATAGACTAAATATTTTGGGATTTTTGAACACCCAGTCAAACAAACCATTGGATGTTTCTAATATAGAAAATTATGTTAAAGCAATAGCACCAGTTTCAGATGAACTACCTGATATTGGTGTTCTTTTTAGAGCCTTAGGCGCCGAAGAAACCTTTTATTCTTGCAACGTCTGTCACTCTGAGCGCATTGTAGCACAGCAAGGGCTTAGTCGCGCCCATTGGGATGAATTACTTGTCTGGATGGTTGATGAACAGGAAATGGATGAAATCGATGAACCTGACCGTACAACCATTTTAAATTATCTGACGCAGCATTATGGTGAAGATAGACCAAATTTCCCAAAATTCAATAAATAGAAAATTGAAACCAAAGTTTAAACGCAAATCACTCTAGCCTACAGCACATGGGACAGCGGTTTGCGTCGCTTCTCGCATTGCTAATATTGTATTCTTTCGGTTCGGATCATTAAAATGAATGCGTATGTATTTTGAGATGGCTACAAACTTATTCGCGTCCATTCCTGTTGCTAGCAAAACATAATGGTGTGATGCGTTACTCCAAGATGCCAAAAGTAACTCCGGTGTTGCACTGAAATTAGGCGAATGATTTTTTGTAATCGTAAGGGTTAATCTACACCCATTACGACCAGCATAATGTAAGGATTGATTCTCATCTTCGTCCGCAACATTTGCAACCAAAGATAGATTTGCTACTGTAAGATCTGGGACGCCATTTCTAGCACTCGCCTGTTGAATATCAAGATATGAGACACTAAATTCTTGTTGCAGAAATGCTTGGTGTTGATCCAATGGCGTAAGCACCGATCTAAAACCAAAGATAACTTGCTCAACAAATACGAAAACTATAGCAACAGATACAGCGATTGCAAAATATCCAAAAATTTGTTTAGGTTTTTGGGCTTGCATTGCTTCAGAATCAAGTTTTGGGCGTATAATTTTTAAAGCACTGCCAATGTCCTGAATTTGTACCAAGGTTTCTTGCAATGCGGGTTCATTTTTCAACCGAGCTTTCAAAACAATCATATCTGCCGCAGGTAGTTCGCCATCACTGTAGGCATTTAAAGCTTCCCAATCTTCTTGCGAAATATATTTCATTAACTTTTCCTCTTTCGCGTTTGGATATCTTCTGAATCATCAACTAGTTTCAAAAGTGCTCTACGAGCACGGCTGACTCTGCTCATAACGGTGCCAACTGGAACGTCAATAATTTTAGCAGTTTCGTTATATTTAATACCCATAATATCCACTAAAAACAAAACCTCTCGTGCATCTGAGGGCAGTTTTTCAAATTTTATACGCAACAAAGTATCTCTTGCTACATCCCCGTGCGAAACTTCATTATAGTATAAACGTTCTTGCGCCTGAATATATTCTCTACGAACGCGTTTTTTTCTGAGTTCATCAATATTTAGGTTTCGGATGACTTTAAACATCCATGGGCGAAGCTGTTTCAATTTGCTTGGACATGTATCTGTCCGTAGCGCACGTTCGATTGCATCTTGAACCAAATCTTCTGCTTCGTCTTGCGTTCTGCAAATAGACCTAGAATATGCTCGAAATTCTGGTAAGAGAAGTTTTATTTGAGTGAGTGATATCATAACCCAATAATATAGTTAATAGACTTAGAGTCAAAGCTCTATTAAATGTAAGGAGAATGAACGCTTGAATTTTTGCTTTTATAATAGAAATTTCAATATAGGGTCCAAAGTGTAAACGGCAATGCAAAACTAGTCCACAGAGGCGGTAATGTTTTATTACTGCGGGCGGAGTAAAACTCTGC
>JABSRY010000543.1 GCA_013214985.1 Hyphomicrobiales bacterium | reverse complement strand
AAGTAAGCAATCCCGCCACAGGTGAGGTTATTGCAAATGTAACAGATTTAAACATCGAGGACGTTCGCCAAGCAATTGATCATGCTTATATAGCGCAAAAAGATTGGGCGGCATATACCGGTAAAGAGAGATCCATAATCTTAAGAAAATGGTATGATTTAATTGTTGAAAATGCTGACGATCTCGGCGCAATACTAACCGCTGAAATGGGTAAGCCACTGTCAGAAGCGATAGGTGAAGTACTTTACGGCGCGTCGTTTATTGAATGGTTTGCCGAAGAGGCAAAACGCATATATGGCGATGTTATCCCCGGCCACCAACGAGACAAACGTCTTATTGTTATTAAACAACCAATTGGGGTTGTTGGCTCAATTACCCCTTGGAACTTTCCTAATGCGATGATCGCTCGGAAAGTAGCACCTGCCCTCGCCGTTGGCTGTAGTTTCATTGCAAGGCCGGCTGAATTAACGCCGCTATCGGCAATAGCAATGGCAGTTTTGGCTGAACGCGCGGGCATACCTGCTGGCGTATTTAATGTTATTCCAAGTTCAAAATCTGCTGAAGTTGGGCAAGAATTATGCGGCAATAAAAAAATATCAAAAATCACCTTCACCGGTTCTACTCGCGTTGGTAAAATTTTAATGCGGCAATGTGCTGAGGATATTAAAAAAATATCACTGGAACTTGGTGGAAATGCACCGTTTATAGTTTTTGATGATGCCGATATAGACAAAGCGGTTGAAGGTGCAATGATTGCCAAATATCGCAACAATGGTCAAACCTGTGTTTGTGCAAACCGACTCTATGTTCAAGCGGGAATTTACGACGAATTCGCCAAAAAGTTCGCCCAAAAAGTTCAAACGCTCAACATCGGTGATGGGTTTGCTCAAGGCGTTACGACAGGGCCATTAATCAATCAAGCCGCTGTTGATAAAGTAAACCAACATGTTAACGATGCTATTAAAAAAGGTGCAACACTGAAAACGGGTGGTAAGGCGCATCATTTAGGTGGTACTTTTTACCAACCAACTGTTTTGACCGACGTTGATAAAAATATGATGATTGCAACAGATGAAACCTTTGGTCCTGTTGCGGCATTGTTTAGATTCGAAACTGAAGCAGAAGTGATTCAACAAGCCAATGACACTGAATTCGGGTTGGCTGGATATTTCTATTCAAATGACATAACTAGAGTTTGGCGCGTAGCAGAAGCTTTAGAAACAGGCATGGTCGGCATTAATACTGGATTAATTTCTACGGAAGTTGCTCCATTTGGTGGCATAAAACAATCTGGTCTTGGGCGAGAAGGCTCAAAATACGGAGCAGATGATTTTATTGAAATCAAATATCTTTGTTTTGGTGAAATTAACGCCCTTTAAACTTAAATCTATAAATTAGTCTGCTGTTTATCCCCTTATTTAAGATGATAAATGATTCTGTAAATTTCATTTGACATTGTGATCACATTTAATGTATTGTGATATTAATACTAAGGATGAACATGAACGAAATTGCAAAAAATTGGTTAAATGCAAACCTAAAAGTCGACAATTACCTCGCCGCAATATGCGATTTAAATGGCATATTGCGTGGAAAACGCGTGCCGCTTTCTCAAGCCAGTAAAATATTTAAAGGCGGCGTCCGTATGCCTTTATCGATATGCTATTTGGACATATGGGGCGAAGAAATTGCCAACAGCACTTTCATCACTGATTCTGGTGATAGTGACGGAATTTGCGATTGGACTGGTCGTGCTCCCATGCTAATGGACTGGATGCCAACGCCTGCTGCTTTCGTCCCGCTATGGTTAAAAAATGAAGATGGTTCAAACTTCATGGGTGACCCAAGGTGCGTTCTATCAAATATTGTCGATAAATTTAAAGCAAAAGGTCTAACGCCCGTAGTTGCAACTGAGTTGGAATTTTATTTGTATGATGCAACAGATGTCAAACCAAAGCCTCCAATCTGCCCTTTGAGTGGCAAGCTATTGTCATCAAATTCAATATTAACATTGTCCGAATTACAGCAATTTGATGCATTTCTAAATGATATCTATGCTGCATGTAAAGCTCAAGATATTCCAGCGGATACCGCGACTGCAGAAAATGGACCAGGGCAATTTGAAATTAACTTATTGCATACTGATGATGTTTTAAAAGCTGCGGATGACACTATTTTATTTAAAGAAATTGTTCGTGGAGTGGCGATAAAACACAATTTTGCTGCCACATTTATGGCAAAACCCTATGGCGATAGGGCTGGTAATGGCATGCACGTACATTTCAGTCTAGTCGACAAAGATGGTAATAATGTATTTAATGATGATACAGATATGGGTTCGGAAATTCTGCAAAATGCTGTAGCGGGTTTATTGGAAGCA
>JABSRY010000542.1 GCA_013214985.1 Hyphomicrobiales bacterium | reverse complement strand
GATAACTTCAAACGCACCTTTTACAGTATGTTGTGGTTGCAACGGATGGGTATCGGCAAAACCTGGTAGGCGCGCGATTTTTTCGTTGATACGCGGGTTATGCTTCATAGTGCAAGAACCAAGCGGATACATGCCCGTATCGATTGAGAAGTTCTTTTGGCTTAAACGCACATAATGGCGCATTGTTTCTGGCTCTGACAAGCCATAAAGGCCAATTGCATCTTCACGAGCCAAACCACCTAGGCGGTTTTGAACGTCGCGCGGTTCGGCAATATCGACACCTGTTTGCTCTGGTGAGCCAACTTCAAAAAGCAAACCTTCGTTAATTTGCAAAGCTTTATTGCCAGTAAATGTTGGATGGGCTTCTGCTGATGCATCCACTATATTTGGAGTTGATGGGCGACCCACATTATTCATTTTATCTGCACTCATGCTACTGCCTCCTTCAATGCTGCTTCTAGCAGATCAAAATCTTCATCTGTATTGGTTTCGGTTACTGCAATGACTAACAACTCATCTAAATTCTCGTTTGGCAACAAGCGAGACACTGGCAAGCCTGCCAGAATTTTTTGATTGGCTAAATTATTAACAATATCATTGGCATTGTGGCCGTTAAGGCGCACTGTAAACTCGTTAAAGAAGTTGGTATTTAACACCTCAACATTTTTAATTTTGTTTAACCTATCGGCAAGAACCACTGCACCATTATGCGATGCCATGGCCATTTTGCGCAGACCGACTTCGCCCAATAATGACATATGAATGGTAAAAGCCAGCGTGCAAAGCCCTGCATTTGTGCAGATATTTGATGTGGCTTTTTCGCGTCTGATATGTTGCTCGCGGGTTGACATGGTAAGCACGTAACCGCGTTTGCCATCTGCATCTACCGTTTCGCCGCACACACGGCCAGGCATTTGACGTAGCAATTTTTTAGTGGTTGCAAACAGGCCAACATAAGGCCCGCCAAAATTAAGACCAACGCCGATGGATTGCCCTTCGCCGACCACAATATCTGCGCCCATGGCGCCCGGTGCTTTGACCGCGCCTAGCGACACAACTTCGGTTACGACTACGATTAGCAATGCTTTAACGGCATGCACCGCTTCGGCTAATGCCGTAAAATCGGACAATTCGCCAAAGAAGTTTGGTGTTTGCACAACAACGCATGATGTTTCGTTATCTAATTGAGCGATAATATCTTCAACACCTGTTGGGTTAACGGGTAATTTAACCACGGCTTTTTTACCGAAATTTGAAAGATTTTCGATAACTTCGATATATTGTGGGTGAACACCGCCAGAAACAATGGCTTTTTTGCGTTTGGTCACACGATGCGCCATTAGCACAGCTTCGCCAGTGCCTGTTGAGCCATCATACATAGAGGCGTTTGCGACATCCATATCGTAAAGTTGAGCAACTTGTGTTTGAAATTCGAACAAGGCTTGTAATGTGCCTTGAGAAATTTCTGGTTGATATGGCGTATAGGCGGTTAAAAATTCGCTACGTTGAATTAGATGATCGACGGTTGCTGGAACATGATGACGATATGCGCCACCGCCAACAAAAAATGCCGCATCGCTGGCTGCCAGATTTTTGGCCGATTGTTTACGGAAATAACGATCGACTTCTAATTCGGTAGCGCGGGTTGGAAGACCAAAACCTTCGGTAAACCGAACAGACTTTGGAATTTCTGAAAATAAGTCATCGATAGAATTAACACCGATTGCCGCGAGCATTGCTTCGCGGTCTTTTTTACTATGTGGCAAGTAGCGCATAATGAGCCTCTTAAGCTATTAAATTACGAGTTTGCTTCTTTATTCATAAAACGGCTTTAACCGATTTAATTATTCTGCAGTATGGGCTTTATAGGCTTCTGCATTTAATAAAGCTTCTACATCTGATGGGTTTGACATTTTGATTTTAATAAACCAACCTGTTGTTTCTGCACCATCATTAACGGTTGCGGGTGCATCTTCTAACACTGGGTTTACTTCGATGACTTCGCCTGCAACGGGTGTATAAACTTCGGATGCGGCTTTAACGGATTCAACCACTGCGAACTCATCGCCTTTTTCGTAGGTTGTGCCAACTTCTGGTAATTCGACGAATACGATGTCGCCTAATTGATCTTGTGCATGTTCTGAAACGCCTAATGTAGCAATATCGCCTTCTACGAATGCATATTCATGGTCTTCTGTGTAATATTTGCTCATTTTAATCTCCGTCTTTGGTTATTCTGTATGGGTTATACGCTTGCCTTAAGCGTCGATTATTTAGGTGCTCGGTAGTAATTTTGCGGTACAAACGGCATGGCTGCGACTTTGGCTGGGCGGGCTTTACCACGCACCATTAAGTCTATCTCTGTGCCAATTTCGGCGAATT
>JABSRY010000541.1 GCA_013214985.1 Hyphomicrobiales bacterium | reverse complement strand
ACGGATTTTTTCTAACGTCTTGATTGCGTCTTCATAACGCGTTCTGACTTCTTCCGTTAAGCTTGATTGGCCGCCTGAGCGATTGCGATATCTAAACCTTGCAAGATCACATGCCACTTGTTTTAAAATTGGCTCTACAGGCGTAATCGGTGTTAAATATCGAACTGATAAATAATTATGAATAATCGCATCGGCATCCACCAACATGGCATTAAGCTTTGGCTCATCTAACAATTTGTTATTTTTGTCATCAGATTCTAATGGCGCTAAACTCCATAATTCAGAATGGCCAAACTCCAATGTTAAATCGCTAATTTGTGCATATGCGGGTGTGAATGCAGGCATGATTATTTGTCACCACCTTGTGTAGCCAATATAGTGTCAACATCTTTACGTGAGACTTGATGGCCAAGTTCAGCAGATAACCAAATAAGATTAGCGTCACCACCTTTGTTTTTACCTTCGGCTGGTAAATCAGCAAGCAAGCTTTCAAGGGTTTTTACAATAGGTGCGGTTTCGGGAGTGGTGGTACCGGATAAATCTTCGTTAGTGCCGTCCGATTGAGCGCCATCAACAGATGGAGTTTCAACATTGGCAGCAGGCGGTATTGTGTCAGAGTCAGTATTATCCGAAGGTTTTGAACTCTCATTAACATTTGATCCGATTTGTGGATCTACCGTCTTTTCATTAATTGAACCGGACTTTTCAACATGTTCTGCTAACACGCCACAACCAATTAATGATTTGGCATCTTTTGCGGACATGCTGACAAACTCACCAACTTTATAAAGCGTGCCATTATGTTTAACAGGCGATAACACGCCATATGTAAGATTATGTTTTTCCATATTATTTACTTGGTTACTCCATTAAATAGGAATCCAGCATCGGGGCTCGCAAAGACAACTTGCGATTCAAAAGTCACAGGGTAAATCCAACTTTTATTGGGTTTCCAATAATATGGGACTTCAACATTGGGGTGGCCTTTGAGTTTATAGTGGTAGCCAAAACTAGGTGTACGGCGCGATAATATTTTGCTTGGTACATAAGCTAACCATGCTGAATTGTCCCAAATGTCTTTCGGTTCGTCAGTCTCTGCCGCATCTTCATCTTTATAGATTGCTTTACCGACCACAACTTTTTCAACTTCAAACAAACCAGCCAACATATCAAGCGTGATACTTTTGCTAGATGTATATTTAAATTGTTCCGCAATTTTAGGATGCTTCCGCAAAGCCACTAATACATCCGGGGAAATCCCCATCTTGTTTGGATAACGGCCAATTTTGCGTCTAATCGCTTCACGGGCTTCCAAAATATCACCAACGGGGTCAGATGCAGCGTCGCCCCATTTATCCGTTCCAGATAATGTTGCTTTGTTTGAGGCCGAATAATTTGCAAGATTTTGGATTTTATCGGCTTTTTCTATCTCACGGTTAAGCAACAAAATATCCATGACTTCCGTTGCAGCCATTTCGCCAAGATCAATTCTTGGTATCTTCATAGCTTCATCGGCGGTTTCAATTGGATACATGCCTTCTAAAGCATCCTGCACCAACGAAACTGTACCAGAATCAAAACCAACACCGATACGTTTTACATCAGCACCGGGCGCGCGGCGGGCATCAATTTTATGAAAATTATTCATACCAAATGTAATGATCGTTGCGCGGCGAGATTTAATTTCTATATCTGGAAAAAATTCATGGCCAATAAATTCCGAATTGGTGTAACCAAGAACAATTTTGGTTAAAAGTGGATCAATGACGGCAGCTTGGCGGTTATTCATAGGCATAGTTATTGCCCTTTCTTTTTAATTTAACGGATTAACACAGGCACTAATGCGCCAGCGAGTGTGGTTTCAAGGGCGTGACCTACGACAAACTCGGTCGTGGCAACAATCACCGCTTTGGCATTGGCATTGGAAGCGATTTCATCACCTGCGGTAATATTTACCGCCGCTTCCACTAACACAACACCAAGTGCTGATACGGCATAGAGATCACCAATTTGGGCATCTGTTTGTGATACACCAAGTATCTTTTGCCCCAATACGGTCGCTTGCTCACCATCAAAGCCAATAAAGCGGCGTGCTGTAACGGCAACAGTTGATGTTTTTGAAACTGCGAATAAAATATTTTCTGTTCTGCTCATGTTAAGATCCTCTTATGCTTGCTCGGTGGCAATAACGGCTTGGGTAAAACTTACGTCATGTTCAAGTTGATAGGCTTCCGCCCGAGCCAGATGCACCAATCCATCCTTATCAACCGTTGAGCCTTCTGGAACAGCGAAAGATGTTGTATGTTCGATGCCATCTTGATTGGGTGCAGCCTCGCCAAATTCAACTGCAACCGGCATCGCTTCAACCAACTCTTTAAAAGCTTC
>JABSRY010000540.1 GCA_013214985.1 Hyphomicrobiales bacterium | reverse complement strand
AAGATTTACATGGCTTTGTGCCCGCTGTTGTCACACCGTTTAACAAAGTGGGCGATATTATGGAAGATGATTTTCAAGAAATCGTCAATTGGCTAATTGTTAAAGGCGCAACCGCCATTTGCGTTTCTGGCGATAATGGCGAAAGTTGGACATTGTCACCAGTAGAGCGCGGGCGGTTGACAAAATTAGCCGTCGAAACATCAAAAGGCCGTGTACCCGTTATAACGGGTGTATCGGCACCCACCCTAAAAGCGAGCCTTGCTTATTGCGACCAAGCCAAAGAAAACGGCGCAGCAGCCATTTTGGCCATGCCGCAAACTTATGTCGTTAAAACCACCCGAGACGAATTATTAACCCGCTTCGAAAACTTAGCAGCGGGCTGCGACTTGCCAATTATTGCTTATAATTCACCACGCAGAGCTGGGCTAAATATGTCTGTCGATGACATAGAAGCCATTTTAAATGTTGCGCCAATTATTGGCATTAAAGAATCACAACGCGATTTCTTTCATCATACGCATCTGATCGAGCGACTTGCCGATAAAATGTCTATTATGATAGGGCCTTGCCACTATATATTACCAGCGGTTGGGCTGGGTGCAAAGGGCTTTATTGCCACTGGGCCCGAATTTTTAGGCGACATAACCAAGCATATATCACAAATAGCCACCCAAAACCCCACCGATGAATATAAAAAATTACACTATGATTTAACCGTATTGTATGAATTATTAATGAGCACCGCAACTTGGCCAGCCTCATTTAAGGCGGCGCTAAATTTAATTGGCCTGCCTGCTGGCGTGCCGCGCGAGCCCGTTAATGTGGCTACCCAGGCCGATATCGACAAAATTAAAATATGTTTTGATTCTCTCAACATTTCCCACCAATAAAGTTGCACTTCATGCGTTTTATTAGACAAACAGGTTCAAAAATTAAACGCAGCCAACGCGTTGAATTTAGTTTTAACGGCGCCACTTATTCAGGCCATATGGGCGAAAGTGTAGCCGTTGCCTTAGCGGCAAATGGCATCATAACCACTCGAATAATTCATGATGGCAGCGCCAGAGGCGCATTTTGTTTTATGGGCAGCTGCCAAGAATGTATATTATTAGTAAACGGGTTGCGCGTAGAAGCTTGCCAAGCTGTGTTGGTTGAAGGTTTAACGGTACAATCCATTGGTTCCATAAATGGGGCACCAACATCCAAAGGCGGTAAAAATGCCTGATTTTGATTTGATTATAATTGGCGCAGGCGCAGCTGGTAGCAATGCTGCTATCGAATCCGCTAAAGCGGGCGCAAAAATACTATTACTTGATGAACAAGCCGAAGCAGGTGGGCAAGTTTGGCGAGCAAAATCACCCAGTATTTTAAGCGCACCCCAAACACCCGAAACGGTTGCAGGCGACAAGTTACGCAAAGACTTAAAATCAAACAATATTTTGCATATTGAAAATGCAAGGGTGTGGCAAATTGAGAAAAACAGTGAAAATTTATGGAATATTGGCTACATAAATAGCGACCAAATACATAACGCAACTAGCAGAGCCATCATCATTGCAACAGGGGCACAAGAGCGGGTTATACCAGTGGCAGGTGCTCAATTGCCAGGTGTCATTGGCTTGGCGGCAGCAACGGCACTGTTTAAACAACATTTAACTATTCCTGGCAAACAAACCATTGTAGCAGGCTGCGGTCCACTGCTTATTTTTGCGGCCTATGAAATATTACGGCTAGGCGGTAAAGTCGCCGCGATTATATCGTTAAATTCAAAAACAGAGTGGGCAAAAGCATCTGTCAATATGATGACAAGGCCTGATCTTTTGTGGCGTGGCGCTAGGTGGTTTGCCAAAATAACCACCACAAGAACTCCCATATATTGGCAATCGACAATTACCGAGATCATCGGTGATATGCATATAAATTCAGTAAATATTTGCTCGGTAGATGCAAATTGGAGCGCGCTTAGCCAAACGCATGAAATAAACATTAAAGCCGATAGCCTTTGCATGGGGCATGGCCTTAACCCCGCTATAGAAGCAACCCAACTGGCAGATGCCGCCCATATATACACGCCAGAACTAGGCGGTTGGCATGTAAAAACCGATGATTTTGGCCGCACCGACATATCAGGTTTATTTGCAGCAGGCGACAATGCAGGTATTTATGGCGCTGGTGCTGCCCCATATCGCGGCAAGCTCGCCGCCATTGCGGCTTTACAGTATTTAAACCTAGCAAAAACCCAACATACAAAAAAACTTGTGACAAAAATGAAATCGGCAGCAAAGTTTGGCCTTGCGACCACAAAACTTACCGTTTTACGCTCGGGTATTATTGATAATACTCAAAAAACCGCCATTATTTGCAGGTGTGAAGCGATTAGCCGACAACAATTA
>JABSRY010000054.1 GCA_013214985.1 Hyphomicrobiales bacterium | reverse complement strand
GGCCAAAACGGCACCCGAAGCGATGATCTATTGCATGGCAGGTTCAGAAACCGAAAAAGCTGCAGCCGATGTGAATTATCCTGCTGTCCGTGAATTTTATGCAGATCGCGATTATGATAATTCAGGTTCAATTGTATTCACCCGCCAAGTCGGTAAATTAGACCCTCAAAAACTAGCCGACAAATGTTTAAGAGCTTGTAAAGATGGTACAGTAGAAACCGTTACAGGCGATATTATAAATATCGAATTCGATTCTATATGTTTCCATTCAGATGCCCCTTCTGCACTTGATAATGGCCAAATGATCCGTAAAACACTAATAGCAAATGGTATTACCATTACGACCCCCTCTATCTCTATAACCAAGTAATCACTAAGTAGGAGACAACATATGACTATATTATCCCCATTGCCCGGTACTTTTTACAGCAGACCATCGCCCGATGAGCCAGCCTTTAAAAAAGCAGGCGACACCGTCGAAATCGACGACACAATCGGTCTTATCGAAGTGATGAAAACATTTATTGAAGTCAAATCAGAAGTAGCAGGCACGTTCAAAGCCTATGTTGTAGAAAATTCATCTCCTGTAGATCCTGGCGCAATATTAGCAGAATTGGAGTAAATTATGTCTATTAAAAAAATATTTATTGCAAATCGCGGCGAAATTGCTGTTCGTATTATTAAGGCCGCAAAAGGCCTAAACATCGAAACTGTGCAAGCCTATTCTGATGGCGACAAAGAAATGATGGCCGTCAAATTAGCCGATCACTCCGTTAATGTTGGTCCTGCAAAAGCCGCAGATAGCTATCTGAATATTAATAAAATGGTAAATGCAGCTATTATTTCTGGCGCAGATGCAGTTCATCCCGGCTATGGCTTCCTTGCCGAAAGTGCCGACTTTGTTCGCGCTGTTGAAGACGCTGGCCTTATATTTATTGGCCCATCTGCCGAAGTTATCGATAGAATGGGCGACAAAGTTGCAGCAAGATCTGCAGCGCTCGCTGCAAATGTACCAGTTGTACCTGGCTCAAAAGGCCTAATTACAAATAATGATGAAGCCATTGAAGTTGCCAATGAAATTGGTTACCCAGTTATGATTAAAGCCACAGCTGGTGGCGGTGGTCGTGGTATTCGTGTTGCCGATAATCAAGAAGAGTTGATTAAATATACATCCCAAGCACGTGCCGAAGCCGAAGCTGCTTTTGGCGATGGTGGCTTATATATTGAAAAAGCAATCAAAAACCCGCGCCATATAGAAGTGCAAATTTTGGCCGATGGCACCGATGCTATACATTGTTTTGAGCGTGAATGTTCCGTTCAGCGTCGCCGTCAAAAAGTATGGGAAGAAGCTGGGGCAGATTGCCTTGATGAAGCAACCCGTGACAAATTATGTGCTGGTGCCGTAGAGCTGGCAAAAGCGGTTGGCTACAAAGGCGCTGGTACTTTAGAATATCTATATGATGAAAAAAGCAATTCGTTCTATTTCATCGAAATGAATACACGTATTCAAGTAGAGCACACTATTAGTGAAATGATCACGGGTATCGATTTAGTTCAAGAAATGATCAAAATCGCTGGCGGTGCAAAACTTTCATATAAGCAAGCAGATATAAGACGTGATGGGCATGCAATTGAGGTAAGAATTAATGCCGAAAACCCATTCATGCAGTTTTTACCTTTTCCAGGAAAAGTTGTCTCCCTACAAATCCCAACTGGAGAAGGTATTCGTTTTGACCATTTCATTTATGAAGGGTATCAAATATCGCCATTTTACGACAGTTTAATTGGCAAACTAATTGTACATGCACCTGACCGCGCCGCCGCTATCGACAAAATGTCCGAAGCGCTTCAAGGTTTAGAAATAGGCGGTCTTAAAACCACTATTCCTTTGCATAAAGCATTAGCAAAAGATGCGGCTATTAAAGCTGGCGACATACACACACAATGGCTAGAGCCATGGTTAGATGCTGGCAATCTTAAAGAGGAGAAAGCATCATGAAAACACGGTATAGCTTCGGTGGCGATGAACATGTCTATGTAGAAATTGATGAAGAAATGTCATTAGATGCATTTTTCAAATCTATGGCAATGTCTAACGCTGTGCGCGATGCAAAGATTGACGGTATCACAGAAATTTGCCCCGCAAATGCAAGTTTTCAAGTGAAATTTAATCCAGATATTATTGCACCTGACGATATTATGAATAAGGTAAAGTCATTAGAAGCGGCTGCCAATATGGCCGAGAAAAAAATGACAACACGTATTGTTGAAATACCAGTATTTTATCAAGATCCATGGACCCACGAAACGCAAATGCGGTTTCGCGAGCGTCACCAAGACCCAACGGGTACAGATCTAGATTATGCAGCAAAAATCAACGGCTTTAAAAATGCTGAAGAATTTATTGAAGCACATCACTCACAACCTTGGTTTGTTTCGATGGTGGGTTTTGTATCGGGTTTACCATTTTTATTCCAACTTGTAGAACGCGAAAAGCAATTACAAGTACCCAAATATCTAAGTCCAAGAACTGACACACCAAAATTAACGGTCGGTCATGGCGGTTGTTTCGCTTGCATCTATTCTGTGCGGGGTGCGGGCGGATATCAAATGTTCGGTATTACGCCAATGCCGATCTATGATCCAGAAGCTAAAGTTAAATATTTACAAGATTTCATGGTTTTCTTCAAACCTGGCGACATTGTTAAGTGGAAGCCAATTAATCAAGCTGAATATGACCAAATCACTGCAGAGATCGAAGACGGTAGTTATGTTCCAAAAATTGTTGAAGTGAATTTTGATCTTGACGCTTGGAATAAAGATAAAGTTGCAACGAATGCTAAACTGATGGAGGCTCTTCATGACGCTTAAAATCATAAAACATGGTCTTTCAACTTCTATTCAAGATTTAGGTCGTCCTGGTTATTTCCATCTGGGTATTCCGATGAGTGGCGCGATGGATAGGTTTGCATTGCGTACTGCCAATATGTTAGTTGGCAATGATGAAGGTGCAGCATGTCTTGAAGCCGTATTTTTAGGCCCCGAAATTGAGTTCGAACAAGACACTTGTATCGCTGTCACAGGCGGAGAAATGCCTATTAAAATAGATGGCATCGTTCAAGAAACTTGGTCTAGCTTTAAAGTAAAAAAAGGTCAAATTTTAAGTTTTGGTTTCTTGCTTAAAGGCGCCCGTATCTATATCGCTTTTGCAGGTGGTATTGATACGCCGTTAGATCTCGGGTCTCGTTCCACCTACCCTATTGGTGCACTGGGCGGCATCAATGGCCGGGCAATTATAGCAGGCGACACCATCCCATTGGGCGATCAATCAAGAGCAAAATCGGGTCTATCCATACCACCCGAATTGCGCAGATTGCCCAATAAACCTGCCGATCTGCGAGTTTTGCCTGGCCTTTATTGGCACAGAATTACTGAACAAACTCAAGATCAATTCTTTATGGATGATTGGAAAGTAGCACCAGAAGCGGATCGCATGGGCGTACGTTTTAAAGGTGGTACTGAATTTAATTTTGTCGATAGAGAACCGCCATTTGGTGCGGGTTCAGATCCTTCAAATATTGTCGACGGTTGTTATTCATACGGTTCTATTCAAGTGCCAGCAGGCAAAGAACCCATTATTTTACACCGTGATGCGGTATCTGGTGGTGGATATTTCACAATCGGCGCAGTCATTTCAGCGGATATGGATTATATCGGTCAATTACAACCACACACACCGGTTAAATTCATAAAAGTGAATATGGAACAAGCACTTGAAGCTCGCAAAGAGCGTCAAGATATGCTTACAAAAATTCGTACAGTACTTGATGAGTGAACTAGTACGAAGATAAAAAAAGATCGCTCAAACTTAAAAGGAGTTACCAATGAAACGTAAGTTTAAAACTTTACTGACGGCGTGTACGATTTTAGCGCTACCTATGTCTGTTGCATTTGCAGAGAGCTGGTTTCCATACCCTGCACAAGAAGTTGTGCCAGCGTTTGCTACTGATGGAAAAGTAGAATTTGTAGAATATAATGCGCTTGAAAAAGCTGAGAAAAAATGGAATATCTGCGTATCATTCCCACATATGAAAGATGCTTATTGGTTAGGCGTTGATTATGGTATCATAGCTGAATCCAAACGTCTGGGTGTTGCAACAAACATTGTTGATGCGGGTGGTTATACTGAACTTGCTAAACAAATTTCACAAATTGAAGATTGCGCGGCTTCTGGTGCAGATGCTATCATTATTGGTGCTATTTCTGGTGACGGCCTAAACTCTGTTATTAAAGAAGTAACTTCAAAAGGCATTCCAGTTATCGATGTTATTAATGGCGTATCTTCAAAAGATATTTCCGCTAAATCTCTTGTGTCATTCTACACAATGGGTCAAGCAACTGGTAACTATATTGCACAAAGACATCCAGAAGGTTCAGCCGCTGTAACAGTGGGTTGGTTCCCTGGGCCTGCAGGCGCTGCATGGGTTGAAGCTGCTAATAAAGGCTTTATGGAAGCTATTAAAGGTTCTGCTGCAACAGTGCTAGAACCTCGTTATGGTGATACGGGTAAAGAAACTCAGCTTAAACTAGTTGAAGACGTGCTACAAGCAAACCCAGAAATTAGCTATATTGCTGGTACTGCGGTTACTGCAGAAGCTGCTCAAGGCCTTATCCGTGAGCGTAATTTAGGCGATCAAGTTAAATTGCTTGCATTCTACATGACACCAGGTGTTTATGAAGGTATCAAACGTGGTTTCATTCAAGCTGCTCCGGCAGATTCAATGGTTATTCAAGCCCGCGTTGCTATCGACCAAGCAGTTCGTATCCTAGAGAAAAAAGACTTCGTCAAACATGTAGGTCCTAAGATCTTCGTTGTTGACCCGTCTAACATAGATAAAGTCCAGCGTGATAACATCCTACCACCTGCTGACTTTAAACCGACCTTTAATGTCAAATAAAGGTCAATTCCACTAGAGTTTTTCCCCCAAGAAACTCTTAAACAAAAGTCTCGAGTTATTAATTTAACTCGGGAAAAGGTTTATTAATATGTCAGAAGCTATTGTAACAACTAAAAATATTACAAAACTATACCCAGGAACTGTTGCGCTTGATAATGTAGATTTTGATTTACATTCTGGCGAAGTACATATCTTGTTTGGCGAAAATGGCGCTGGTAAATCCACGCTTATCTCTATGCTCGCGGGTTCTAACTCCCCGTCTAGTGGTACTTTAACTATAGATGGCAAATTGGTTAATTTCTCGTCTGTAGCAGATGCTCAAGCGCATGGCGTATACACAGTTTTTCAAGAATTTTCGTTAATTCCTACAATGAATGTAGCCCAAAATCTATTTTTAGGCAGAGAGCCTAAAAACGGCATATTCATCAATTACAAATTAATGAAATCAAAATCACAAGCCATTCTACATGATTTGGGCTTTGATATTGACCCAACTAAAACGGTTTCATCATTATCGCGCGCAGAACAACAAATGGTTGAAATTGCAAAAGCGCTAATGGGTGATGTAAAAGTTTTAATTTTAGATGAACCAACGGCTAGCTTGACAGATCGCGAAGTTGATCATTTATTTGACTTTATATTAGATCTTAAGAAAAAAGGTGTTGGTATTATTTACATATCTCACCGTATGCAAGAGTTCGATCGTATTGGCGATCGTATTACAATTTTGCGCGATGGTGCAAAAATTGGTACCGTAAACGTAAAAGATACCAATGAAGAACAGCTTGTCGAAATGATGACAGGCCGTAATATTACGGGCATTTATCCCGAAATCAAAACCGATTTTGGCGAAGAAATCCTTAATGTATCCAACCTCAACGCAATTGGCGTCAATAATGTAAGCTTTTCAATTAAAGCGGGCGAAGTATTAGGCATTGCTGGTCTTGTTGGTTCTGGCAAATCTCGTTTATGCCGTATCATTATGGGCCTAGGCACCGCGTTTAGTGGCGAAATATCTTTTAAAGGTAAATCCATCTCAAATCTTTCAACCAGAGAGATTATGAAAACGGGCATTTATTATCTGTCACCAGATCGTAAAACAGAAGGCCTAGATTTAGCAAGAAGCCCAATTGCCAATTTGGAAATCAACTTAGTGATGGACAATATCGCTAAGGGTAAGAAATTTCTAAATTGGAAAGATATCAAAGCAAAAGCGCACGATATTTCAGATCATATTGAATTAAATGATGATTATAGAAAAAAATTAGTGTCGCAACTTTCTGGTGGCAACCAACAGAAGGTTTTGTTTGGTAAATGTTTTGCACAAGATGCTGACCTTATCATATTTGACGAGCCAACCGTGGGCGTCGATATGGGCACCAGATCGGCATTATATCAGATGATTAAACAGTTAGCCGAAGATGGCAAAGCAATCATTATCATCTCATCTGACCTACCTGAAGTCATGAATTTATCACACCGTCTGCTAGTAATGAACAAGGGCAGACTAGCAATAACACTCGATAAATCCGAGATTTCAGAAGATATAATATTGAAGCACTTCTTTGAAGAAAGTAACTAATATGAGTAGTACAACTAAAACAATGACAGAAGATAAACCCAAGAATATAGGATATTGGTTTAAACAAACTTTTATTCGTGTTGGGGTTTTACCATTCTTTTTAGCGATTGCATTAATCGTTTTCACGATCTTGTCTAATAAATTTTTCACAGGTCAAAATTTAATGAATGTAGCCCGCCAGTCGGTATATCTGGTATTGGTTTCAATGGGTCAAATGATGGCTCTAATTGCAGGCGGTTTTGATTTGTCAGTCGGTACATCCATTGCTCTATCATCGGTATTCTCCGCAATCGTAATGGTTTTCTGCGCGGCATTGTTTCCAGATGCTATCTGGTTTGCAATTTTACTAGGTGTTCTAGCAGGTTTTTCCGTCGCAATTATTCTGGGTATCATAAACGGTATCGGCGTGTCTTATTTTGAAGTATCCCCGTTTATTATGACCTTGGGTGTCTCTTCTGTAGGCGCAGGTTTTGCATTATTCATGACAGGTGGCATTCCAGTTTCAGGCCTACCTTATGCATTTGGTGATACTTTTGGCTTTGGCCGTTGGTTTGGCATTCCCGCTCCGGTTATTATAGCAATCATTTGTATTATTTTCATGTGGACTTTAATGACCAAAACTGCATTCGGCGCGAAGCTCTATGCCGTTGGTGGTAATATCAAAGCAGCGCATTTGTCGGCTATCAACACAAAGAAAACACTTATGTTAGCCTATGTAATATGTGCCGCAATCGCTGCTCTAACAGGCTTACTATTAACTGCACGTGTTGAAAGTGGCGAAGCCAATCTTGGTGGTACAATTGCCCTAGAATCTATCGCAGCATGTGTGATAGCTGGTGTTTCTTTACGCGGCGGTATTGGCCGAGTAGAAAATGTTGTTCTAGGTGGCTTCTTTATTGTTTTGGTACAAAATGGCATGAACTTAGCGCAAATTAGCTCTTATATGCAGATGGTTTTACTCGGTATGTTGCTAATTTTAGCAGTGATATTCGACCAAATTCGTTACCGTTTAATTATGAGCGGACAATAAGTCTAGCTTACATATAGTTTTTATTATTTAAGGAAATTTAAGATGGAAAATAACGCGCTATTTGCACGTAAAGAAGAAGCGATTTCTTCTGGCGTTGGTATGGTGACACAGGTTTTTGCTGAAAGAGCCAAAAACTCCGAAATATGGGATGTCGAAGGCACTCGATATATCGATTTTGCAGCGGGTATTGCCGTTGTAAACACTGGTCACTGTCATCCTACCATTATCAATGCTGTAAAAGCACAGCTCGATAAATTTACACATACGTGTCATCAAGTTGTACCCTACGAAAATTATGTCGGTTTAGCAGAGCGTCTAAATGAAGCCGTACCTGGCGATTTTAAAAAGAAAACTGTATTCGTTACCACAGGTGCCGAGGCGGTTGAAAATGCAATTAAAATTGCCCGTATTGCAACAAAACGAAATGCAGTAATTGCCTTTGGTGGTGGTTTCCATGGTCGTACATTTATGGGCATGAGCTTAACGGGCAAAGTTGTGCCTTATAAAAATGGGTTTGGCAGCATGATGCCAGATGTTTACCATCTACCGTTCCCAATCAACTTACATAATACAAGCGTTAGCGGCAGCTTAAAAGCACTAACTAACTTGTTTAAAGCCGATTTAGACCCATCCAGTGTTGCAGCTATCATTCTTGAGCCGGTGCAAGGTGAAGGTGGTTTTTACAAAGCACCATTAGAATTAATGCGCGAATTGCGCAAAGTGTGTGATGAACATGGCATCATTCTAATTGCCGATGAAATCCAAACTGGTTTTGCTAGAACTGGTAAATTATTCGCAATGGAACATTACGATGTTGCAGCCGATTTAACCACATTGGCTAAAGGCCTTGCAGGTGGTTTTCCACTGGCGGCAGTCGTTGGTAAAGCTGAATTAATGGACAAAGCACAACCCGGCGGCCTTGGCGGCACATATGGCGGCAGCCCCGTCGGTATAGCAGCGGCACATGCTGTTTTAGATGTCATCAAAGATGAAAACCTATGCGAAAGAGCCAATGTTTTAGGCGCTAGATTAAAGAAAAAGTTAGAATCAATCCGCGCCGAAGTGCCTGAAATTTCTGACATTAGGGGTGATGGCATGATGGTAGCGGTAGAATTTGCTAACCCAGCTGACAAAACACCTGATACACAAATTACAGGCCGTATTAGAGAAGAAGCTTTAAAACGCAACTTAATTTTGCTAACTTGTGGTACTTACGGTAACGTTGTTCGCTTTTTAGCACCTCTAACTATCGAAGATAACGTCTTTGATGAAGCATTAGGTATTATTGAGGTTGCTATTAAAGCCGCTAAAGGAAATTGAAATGTTAAAATTAAATGACCCAAGTTTACTTAAAACAAACGCATTTATTAACGGCAAATGGGTTGAAAGCGATCAGCAATTCCCAGTTTACAACCCTGCAAATAACGAACTAGTAGCGACTGTGGCAGATATCGATGTCGCAGGTTGCGCTGATGCGATTGATAAAGCATATATTGCCCAAAAATCTTGGGCAAAAACACCTGCCAAATCTAGGTCCGTTATTCTTAAAAAATTATTCGACCTTATCATCGAAAATCAAGATGATTTGGCTACAATAATTACCGCAGAAATGGGCAAGCCTTTGGCAGAAGCAAAGGGCGAAGTTGTCTATGGTGCTTCCTATATAGAATGGTTCGCAGAAGAAGCAAAACGCATAAATGGTGCCAATATCCCCGGCCCATCGGCAGACAAACGCGTTATGGTCATCAAACAACCTGTTGGCGTTGTTGGCTCAATAACCCCGTGGAATTTTCCAAATGCGATGATTGCGCGTAAGCTCGCCCCTGCTCTAGCAGTCGGTTGTAGCTTTGTTGCACGGCCTGCCGAGTTAACACCATTATCAGCGCTTGCACTGGCTGAATTATCTATCCGTGCTGGCGTTCCTGCTGGTGTGTTTAATGTTATTCCGTCTA
>JABSRY010000539.1 GCA_013214985.1 Hyphomicrobiales bacterium | reverse complement strand
GTACTGATTCTATATTAATATTCTGCCCATATCGCTTGGTTTTATCATTATAAACGCGTTTTAAAACAAATAAGGATGGGTGACTACGCGCCCTAACCTGTCGCGCAGAAATAGCAGCAAAATTAGGCGTTAGACTAGATATACTAGCAGTATTAACATTTTTAGGTGTTTTATGTTCCAATATAAATTGAGCAAACTTATAAGCCAAAGTTGCTTTGCCAATACCCTTTTGGCCAGAAATTATCCACGCATGGTGCATCTTGCCAGACATAAAAGCATCAAACAAAGCTTTTTCGGCAGTTTCATGGCCAAGTAAATTGATATTTTCGCGCGGATGCGGAAAATTCTCTAATTTATCAATTTCAAGGATTTCGGCCATGTTTACGCTTTTGCCCGCTTTATTAGTGTTTGGGCATCTTGCCATAGCGCATTATGTATTGCATCAAAACTTTGTTCGGCATTAATCACTAAACATCTTTTTGGCTCATTTTTTGCAATGTCCAAATAGCATTGCCGTAAATCAAGATGAAACTGCATGTTCATTTTTTCAAAACGGTCTTCGGCCAAATTTGGTGTCACTTTATTAATTTCAGCCATACGGGCATTAGCCCGCGCCAAGCCAATTTTGGGGTCTAAATCCAAGATATAAGTTCGGTTGGGTAAATCATCCGCAATTACATATTTTTCAATTGCAGCTATTAGTTCCTGCGGCACTTGGCCTGCAACGCCTTGATAGGCTCGGGTCGAATCTAAAAATCGATCGCATAAAACCCAAATGCCCTTTTCCAAACTGGGCCGAATGAGCTTTTCTAAATGGTCAGAACGCCCAGCCGCAAACAATAACGCTTCAGATATAGGCGACCAACTGGCAATATCACCCGTTAAAAGCAGTTGGCGCAATTGTTCAGCACCTTCACTACCGCCAGGTTCACGGGTAACAATAACGTCGATGCCCTCAGCGCGGAGTTTTTCTGCCAAAAGCTTAATTTGAGAAGATTTACCACCACCTTCTCCACCTTCAAAACTAATAAATTGTCCGCGCATGGTTACCCTAAGTCATAGATTCATAATAAATATAACTTTTTATCACCTTATGGGCATTAAATGTCAATAAATTGATTTGTAGAGATCTGTTTAGCAACATGTATTTAAAAATTAGGCTTGAACCATTACCAAATAAATTGGAACTGAGCCATTATGTTTAATGTCAATTTTACTAAACACACTATTTCCTAATTGTTTTTTATACTCCACTGCTTGCTTAATATCTTTAAACATCGCAACTTGTATAAAGTTACCACTGGCTTTTGGCGCACTTTCCATAGCAATTGTATCGGTTCTAGATATAGCAGCCCCAACGTCAGGGTCATATACTTGCATATCACCCGTTTTTAATTTCAAAGAAGGCGATTTATTATAAGCTAACAAAGTCGAGCTTTTGGCAATCTTTGGCTTGGCTTTTTCAGCAACAAATTTAGGTTGGTTCCAACCAAATACTACATCAAAGAAACTTCTTTTGTTTAATTTACTTCTCGGCCCGCCGCCTAATGCAGCAATCTTAGATTTATCACCATTGGGGTGAGATGCAGCCTTACCAAAATATTCAACTCTAACATTTGTTATGCCTTTACCCATATAACCAAGCGTAGTGGCCGCCGCACGCGATAAATCAATAATTCGACCACCATGGTAAGGGCCACGGTCGTTAACACGTACAATAATGGATTTTTTATTGGCCAAATTGGTTACTTTAACCAAAGATGGTAAAGGCAAAGTTTTATGTGCCGCCGTCAAGGCATGCATATCAAATATTTCACCATTTGCAGTTTTACGACCATGAAAATCATCGCCATACCAAGATGCTTTACCAGTTTTATTGTATTTTGTATCTTCACGTGGGTAATACCATTTACCAGCAACTTTATAAGGCTTGCCGACTTTATAATAACCCGCTTTTTTAGGCAATTTGCCTTTACCATGATGAACACGTTCAGACGTTTTAACACCATATTTGTTTAATTCGCTCACCGAGCCACAACCATTAATACCCACAATACCAAACGTAATTAGACAAATACCAACGCTGCGTAGTAAATTAGTTTTTTTCTTATGTCTTTTTAATTCCGAAACTACAACCCAACCCATGCCATTCATCCAACTTAGTATTTTACATTACCCCCGTAACAGATTAACAATTTACCTCAAATTTAGCTAAAAAGCAGTCCATATCAAAAGTCATGTTTAATAATTGCTTTAGCATTATGATTAATATTTCAATAATACCCACAGGTCATGCTTTAACCATTCTAAACAGTGTTATATATAGCCTAACGCCTTTAAAATGATTACACTGATATAATGACCTATTCTGTTGATTTTCGCCGCCATATCCTT
>JABSRY010000538.1 GCA_013214985.1 Hyphomicrobiales bacterium | reverse complement strand
TCTCGCCGATTGGCAAGCTTTCAAATACGCGCGGCTTTTGAAAGTTGCTGTTAATTGAGAATTACAATCGATAGGTGAGAATATATGGAACAACTGAATTATAAAATAGCACAATTAAACGATGAATGTCGTCAATCAGGTGGTCGTATTGGCCGTTTAATGCTGACCGAAGGTTTTAAGGTAACTTTTCCAATCGTTGATATAGCCGAAATCAATGAATTGGTAGCAACATATAATGATTTCAATGAAGAAAATGACCCTCATAGCGAGCACGATATGGGGTTTTTTGACTATCAAAATTATAAAATAATATGGCGAATTGATTATTACGATATTGATTTGAATTATCGCAGTGAAGACCCGAGTAATTCACAGATTACAACAAGGGTTTTAACCATCATGTTGGCATCAAATTACTAATTTTACTGAACAATAAAGCAGCTCAACCTGAGCTTTTAAACACTCCAAAAATCAATATTAGAAAGATCATGAAATGACGTTTTTATATGAATATGCTTGCTTCCTCGTAAATCCCAAAATCACCGCTGAAAACCTTGAAGGAATGCGTTCAAAATGCTTGAAGCTCGGTTCAACTTTAGGACAAGTTCAGGTGGTAGAAAATGACCCGCATTTATACTTAAAGGATAATCGGAGGTTAAACCATGCTTAACGCTGAATTAGAGCTATATCGTTATTAAACAAGGGCATTATTGCCCTTCTCCCCTCCCCTCAAATAAACAAACAATTTTTAAAACCGTCCCTTCAGACAATTAATCAAAATAGGAATAAATAAAATGGATTTACAACATATCAAGATCAACAACCTAACAGTATCAAGCTTAAACGTCCGTAAGGTTGGCGCAGATCAAATTGCGGACTTGCTACCAAGCATTAAGTCATTGGGCGTAATACAGCCCCTACTCGTTAGGGCTAAAGGTAAAAAGTTTGAAGTGATCGCAGGACAAAGACGCTATTTAGCGGTTAAACAGTTGGCCGAGCAAGGCAAGGTTGACCCTGTACCCTGTATCATTATGGATGATAAAGACGATGTTAAAGCAATCGAAGCCTCATTAGCTGAAAATATAGCCCGTTTGCCAATGGATGAAGTTGATCAATTTCATGCTTTTGCAGAATTATCAAACAATCGCAAAACCGTTGAAGAAATAGCCGACCAGTTTGGCGTTACAGAGCGTATGGTTAAGCAGAGACTAGCCCTATCTAACTTAATCACCCCGATACTTGATATTTATAGAGCCGATGAAATCAGTTTATCATGCTTGAAACTACTAACATTGGCAACAGAAAAGAAACAAAATGAATGGTTGGCTTTATATAATAGCGAAGATGATTATGTACCTAATGAATATCAACTCAAAGGTTGGTTATTTGGTGGCAAAGAAATAGCTGAAGAATGCGTCCTATTTGATATGAAACTTTATGAAGGCCATATGGTGACTGATTTATTCGGTGAAGATAGTTATTTTGAAGACACAAAATTATTTTGGAACTTACAGAATACGGCCATTGCCAAATTAAAAGAAGATTATCTAAGTGATGGTTGGAAATCTGTTATTTTATGCGATCTTGATGATAGTTGGTATGAGTGGGACTATAGCGAATGTGATAAAGAAAAAGGCGATAGCATTTATATTGTCATTAACAGTGATGGTACTGTTGAAACCCATGAGGGTTACATTACTAGAAAACAAATGAATGCAATTTCTAGTTCAGAAAATTCAGAACAAGCCACCCCTGCCCCTGCAAAGCCCGAACTAACAAAGGTTATGCAAAATTATCTAACATTACATCGCCATTCAGCAGTGCGTACAGAGCTATTAAATCATGCTGATATAGCATTACGCCTTTCAGTTGCTCAAACCATTGCAAGCTCATATTTGTGGGACATTAAGGCCGATAGTCAAAAAGCTGATACAGCAGCAATTGAAGAAAGCCTTGCGACCAATAAAGCCGAGGTGAAGTTTCAGGAACAACGCCAGATCGTGCGCCAATTATTAGAAATGGAAGGTGAAGCTGACGAAACAATCGTAGCCCGTAAAGTTGACTGGAACAAAGATAATGATATTAATGTGATATTTTCAAAATTACTGACTTTATCAAATGAGGAAGTAACCACCATCCTTACATTTGTTATCGCTGAAACATTATCCAGTGACTCTGATACTTTTGAAATTCTTGGCAATCTTTTAAATGTTGATATGGCTCAATCATGGTCGCCAGATGATACATTCTTTAATTTATTGAAAAGCAAAGATACCATTAACGCGATTGTTCAAGAAGTCGGTTCTAAGCAACTTGCAGATTCATCCATTACCAATACGGCGAAGGAACAAAAACAAACCATTCAAAAACTACTGAAAGACAGTGATTGTCAATGGCAGCCTAGATATATGGCGTTTCC
>JABSRY010000537.1 GCA_013214985.1 Hyphomicrobiales bacterium | reverse complement strand
TTCCGAGATCAAGTTACAGATAATTTCCGTATAATATCACATCAAGACTTTCGGGTCTTGGAGTGAGGCGTGTATAGCGAAATATGGCCAAACATATAGGTCTATATTGGTGGTGATGTTGGATTTGCTAAAGGGCAGGGATAATATACTACTTAATTGCGCTAGAATGTAGCGCCCGTCGGTTTGTTCTGACTGGTCTATCCAAGATTTTATGGGGTCGTCATGGCTGCCAATTTTTGCCAAAGGCCAAAGCTCGTTTTGCTCTAATACCACACGCAATGATTCTATATTGCCCGCTGATATTGCCGATTGAATATCTTGGCGCATGGTTTTAACCGTTTTGGGTAATGTTAAAGTTTGGGTATCATCAATTTGAGTGCAATTTTTAGGGGCAACTTCATTTGCAAAACTGAAGTTTGGAAGGCCTATTAAAAGCAAGAAGACCGCCAAGTGAAACTTGAACGGTCTTCTTATAGTGCTTCTGTGTATGTCATTTTTCATAATTTTTTTAACAATCCGCCAAACTATTGGTGCTTAGATAATAGTATATTATTGGTGCTTAAATAATAATATAATATGGCGATTTTTAGGTTAAATCAATTATACAAAATGAAATTCTTTAATGTACGGTTTTATTAAGTGTGAACTCACCAGTACGAATGCGCTTTGACAGACTTTCGGTCATTTTGGCGACTGGATCTTCGCCATATTGGTTGACCATGTCACTAATGGCCGCAAATATTGCAGCGGTTGCGATCATATCTGATTCTAGACCATCTTCGATTGCGTTTTCCCATGCTTCTAGTAAATAGCTTAAAGCACGTTGTTTTTCGAATTGTTGGTCAATATGTTTGGTTACATCTTCGTCGATAATGGGGTTTTTATCGTTTAGATTTTTCATATTTTATATACCTTCAACTCTACACACAAGATTAATTTCTAAGACCTTTTTAGCATATTTAATCACAAGGTGGTATGAAAACTTAACAAAAGGTTAACGCTGTGGAGTTGTTGGTATAAATTCATATAAAACAATAGGTTAAGTTAAGTAAAATTTTATATAAATTTGTGACAAATGACACGGAAACAATTTTTTTAATAAAATATGGGTATTTTTAAAAAAATTGTTGAGAAATTAGTCAAAAAGAATGTCGGCGGTGGCTTGGGTGTCGTTAATGGAGGTATGAACTAGAGAGGTGTCTGGTTTTTTACCAACCGATGCCGCACCATTGTTAATAACGCCGCTAGCGAGGTTAATGCGCTCGTGCAATTTCTCGGTAGTGGTTGAAACAAGCATTGTTAGTGAGATTTCATCTAACGGCTCGCCCTCGTGGGTTGAAGCAATAATGCTGTTTTTAATGATTTGATCCATCTCAAGAGAAATTGCTGTCAGCATATCTCTATCAACGGCATCCGCTGCATAATATGCTTCTATAATTAGGTCTTGATCGGATAGGGAGCTTTCTTTAAAGTGATTGATATAGCTTTTGGGCTGCCAATCGGCCAATTCGTCTAACATATCGGGCATATCGATTATTATATCGAGCAGCATGATAACTTCATTAAAATGATTTAAATAGTCGGTTGCTAAATAAGTCGTTGCGCTAATCGAGCGGTTGGCATTTACACGTGAATGCAATTCATCAAAACACTGATCGATCTTGCAGTATGCTTCATTTGAATTGTTAGCTCGCAATGCCATAATATTTCTATTGACCCATTTGGAATTATTATAATCTAAGTCAGGTTACAAAAGAATAGTTAACAAATCAAAAATAATTTGATAGTGATATACTGGTTTGTGGAGGACTTTAGAATAATGTGTGGACGATTTAATCTTATAGATGAATTTGACTATGTTGCAGAATTGTTTAATTGCGCGGATAGTTTGCAGTTTCCTAAGCGTTATAACATTGCGCCAAGCCAACCTGTCATTATCATTAAAAACCAAATTGACGGGCCGCGAGAGACAATTAATAAGCCGATGATGCAGCTTGTGCAATGGGGGTTTATTGCAGACTGGATGAAACAGCCACCGGCAAAACTGATTATAAATGCCAGAAGTGAAACCGCTTGCATGAAGCCCATGTTTAGAGGCGCAATTGAGCAAAATAGATGCATTATACCTGCATCTGGATGGTATGAATGGAAAACCATTAAAGGCGTTAAACAGCCGTTTCATATGTGTAAAGACATGACGAGAAGTAACAATAGCTTGCTAGTATTTGCTGGTATTTATAGCCGATTTATGGCGGCAGATGGCAGTGAAATTGACACGATGGCGGTTTTGACCAAACCCGCGGTGGGTATTTTGAAGCAGGTGCACCACCGTATGCCATGTTTATTGCCACAGGATAAATATAGCGATTGGTTAAATGGGTGGGATGTAAGAGGGCGTAATGCGATTGAGCTGTTTGATG
>JABSRY010000536.1 GCA_013214985.1 Hyphomicrobiales bacterium | reverse complement strand
GTCTTGATATCCCGCATATCGAACATGTTATTATTAACGATTTACCACAAGTTGCTGAAGATTATATCCATCGTATTGGCCGGACTGGTCGTAATGGTAAATCTGGTAAAGCGATTGTGTTCCTTACACCACGTGATAATAAGCAATGGCGCTTAATTCAACGTATTTTGCCAGAAGGCCTTTCCGCTAACGAAACATATGGCAGTTACGAAGCTGAAATGGCTGCTCAAAATGACAGCAGAGGTGGCTTCCAACAAGATAATGATCGTAAACGCGGCCGCAATAAAGACCGTGTTCGTACAGATAAAAAACGTAAAGATAATAAACGCAAAAAGTTCTTCGGTGAAGGTGGTGAAGGTTTTGATCCGATAAAGCAAGATGGTGCTGCACGCCGTATTACTGAACGTAAAAATAGCCGTGATGACCATAATAGTGCTGATCGCCCTCGCCGTAGCCGCGATGGTGAACGCTCATATGGTCGTAGTTCAGAACGTAACGGATCTGATCGTCCACGCCGCGAATATGGTACAGAAGATCGTTCAAGCCGCAGCGAAGGTGGTTTCAAAACTGGCACTCGCAAAAAACGTGGCGACACATGGGGCGATGATAATAATGGCGAACGCCATACACGCCGCAGTGAAGGTAGTTACGGTAAAAAAGCTGATGCCAAAAAATCTGGCTGGGCTAAGTCAAAACCAAAAACTTC
This sequence comes from Hyphomicrobiales bacterium, assembly GCA_013214985.1. GTDB lineage: Bacteria > Pseudomonadota > Alphaproteobacteria > Rhizobiales > OSC116 > OCS116. Next base: position 1,720 of record JABSRY010000536.1, on the reverse strand, counting down.
TAAAAACGGTAGTTCTACAAGAAGCGGCGAAGGCCATGCTTACAAACCAAAAGGTAAAAGCAGTAATCGTAAATATGTGAGTTAATCTAATATCTTATTGAAATATATTAACCCATCAAGTTAACTCTTGGTGGGTTTATTTTTTTATAATTACAAATAAATGTCGAAACTTGTCTTGCCAATCGTCTAGTATACGAGCCACAATGAAGTGGGCTAAAAAACTGGAGAAAAATATGCAATATATGCTTTTAATTTATGGTGCGGAATCTGCCGAACCTGAATATGGTAGCGAAGAGTTTAAAAAATATATGAATGATTATTTTGCTTTTACCGAAGGTTTAAAAAAATCTGGAAACATGATCGCCGGTGATGCTTTACAAGATCGGAGCACTGCAACAACTGTAAGCGTTAGAGATGGTAAAACAAATATTGTTGATGGTCCATTTGCCGAAACAAAAGAACAACTTGGTGGTTACTATCTAATAGATGCCAAAGATTTAGATGAAGCAACTTCTATTGCTGCAAAAATTCCGACTGCAAAACACGGTCGTATAGAAGTGCGTCCAATAATGGTTTACGATCAAAACTAGGCTGTAAGGCAGCAGTTGATACTGCTGCCATTTTATCTATGAGTAATATTAGAATAAAAATAAATAAAATCGCTAAAGCAGAGACTAGATATGTAATTGCATCCTTAATGAATAAGCTAAGCGATTTACAATTATGCGAAGATAGCTTCCAAGATGCAATTATAGTAGCCATGATGACCTGGCCTAAAAATGGCGTGCCCAACAATCCACGGGCATGGCTTATAACGACTGCCCATCGTAAGGCACTCGACTTTTTAAAACGTGGGAAGAATTTTCGATCTAAGTTCGATTTAATTCAATATGAGACGCAGTTAAATGCAGAGGAAAACGCTCTTAAATGGAGTGATCCAATTAATAATGAAAGCAGCCCAACTGCACATACCCTCCAGCTAAACAATCCCAACCATATTGATGATGAGCAACTTAAATTAATTTATATGTGTTGTCACCCTGCCCTTACCCAACAGGCACAAGTAGCTTTATCTCTAAAAATCATTGGTGGTTTAACGACTGAAGAAATCGCTGCAGCATATTTAACCAACGAAACAACAATGGCACAGCGTTTAGTTCGTGCAAAAAAGAAGATAAAACAAGCTGGAATTACGTTTAAAATACCTGATATTAATTTTCTGAATACTCGAATAGAGAGTATATTATCGACCATCTACCTAGTATATAATGAGAGTTACGTAGCAACGACGGGACAAAACCTTACTAAAATTAATCTCGCGGAAGAAGCTATATCACTATGCCAAAATGTTTGCCATTTTATCCCTGATAGTGCAGAAGCAAAAGGTCTACTTGCACTCATGTTGTTGCAAATAGCGCGTATTAATGCCCGCGTCGATAATAAAGGAAATTATGTTCCGCTGGAATTTCAAAATCGAACATTATGGAACCAACATCATTTAAAAAATGGGAAAAAACTAGTTTTAGAAGCTCTAAAAATGCAAAAATTGGGCAAATATCAACTACTTGCTGCAATCAACAGTTGCCACACCCATCCAAAATAGTTTCATTTTCAGGGAACCTCAATGGGGAAGCCCTCCTGAAAGTTTCATTCTAAAATATTGACTGGTTTCAAAAATATAAAGCTTTAAATTCAATGCCTGTTAAAAAAGTACAATTTC